>JAHFOU010000133.1 GCA_023261525.1 Planctomycetota bacterium
CCGCCGTCCAATCCCCCGAGCTCGCCGGGCAGGAGCGCCGGCTCCTGGAGCTCCAGGGCGACGCCTCCCGCGGCGACGGGGCCTTTCCGCTCTGACGCACCCCTTCCGGCGGTAGAATGCCGTCCGCCCTCTAGGAGATCCCATGCCCTCCGAAAAGACCGCCCTGCCCGGAACCCTGCTCGAGCAGACCTTCTCCCTGTCCCCCTCCGTCCTGGAGAAGGTGCTCGGCGCCACCCTGGCCAAGCGCCTGGACGACGCCGACTGCTACCTGGAGTACCGGACCTCCGAGTCCCTCTCCCTGGAGGACGGCATCGTCAAGCGCGCCTCCCGCCACCAGCGCCAGGGCGCCGGGGTCCGCGCCGTAGCCGGGGACAAGCAGGGCTATGCCCACACGGACGACGTGAAGCCCGAGGCCCTGCTCGAGGCCGCCTCCACGGCCCGCGCCATCGCCCGCGAGAGCGGAACCACGAAGACCGTCGCCGTGCGCGCGGCCGCCCGCCCCGCCCAGGACCTCTACCCCGTGGCCCTCTCCTCGGTCCAGGTGCCCACGGACGAGAAGGTGAAGCTCCTGCTCGAGATCGACCGGGCCGCCCGGGCCGCCGATCCCCGCATCGTCCAGGTCATGGCCTCCCTGGCCTGCGAGGAGAAGATCGTCGTCATCGCCAAGGCCGACGGCAGTGTCGTGGCCGACCGCCAGCCCCTGTCCCGTCTCCAGGTCACCTGCGTGGTCGAGGAGAAGGGCCGCCGGGAGACCGGCTCCTACGGCGGCGGGGGGCGCCGGAACCACGCCTATTTCCTGGACGGCGGCCTCTGGAAGACCTACGTGAAGGAGTCGGTGCGCATCGCCGTCCTCAACCTCGGCGCCGTGGACGCCCCAGCGGGCACCATGGACGTGGTCCTGGGCAACGGCTGGACGGGCATCCTCCTGCACGAGGCCATCGGCCACGGCCTGGAGGGGGACTTCAACCGCAAGGGCTCCTCCCTCTTCTCGGGCCGGGTGGGCCAGCAGGTGGCCTCCCCCCTCTGCACCATCGTGGACGACGGCACGATCGCCGGGCGCCGCGGCTCGCTCAACGTGGACGACGAGGGGACGCCGACCAGCCGCACCGTCCTCATCGAGAAGGGCATCCTCAAGGGCTACATGCAGGACCGCTTGAACTCCCGCCTCATGAAGGTCCCCGCGACCGGGAATGGCCGGCGCGAGAGCTTCGCCCACCTGCCCATGCCCCGCATGACCAACACCTTCATGATGTCCGGCGAGGACGAGCCGGCCGACGTGATCAAGTCCGTGAAGAAGGGCCTCTACGCCGTGGGCTTCAGCGGGGGCCAGGTGGACATCACCTCGGGGAACTTCGTGTTCTCGGCCACCGAGGCCTATGAGCTGATCGACGGGAAGATCGGGCGGCCGGTGAAGGGCGCCACCCTCATCGGCAACGGCCCCGACGTGCTGACCAGGATCTCCCGGGTGGCCAACGACCTGAAGCTGGACGCCGGCATCGGCACCTGCGGCAAGAACGGCCAGTCCGTGCCGGTGGGCGTGGGCCTGCCGACGCTCCGCATCGACGGCATCACCGTGGGAGGAACGAGGGCGTAAATGCGGAAAATTTATTGGGCGACTATCGCAGTCGTCCCGACCATCGTTCTCATTCTTACCCTACGCCACCTCAACATGCGCTCTTCTACAGAGCGTCCCGTAGGATGGCCCGACGGGCAGCAAACCTACAGCAAGGAAGTCAATTCCCTCTACCGCCCGGGTGACTCGGGCGGCACCAGGGCTGGAATCCTGGACCGGAAACAAAAGCCAAGGTATTCATTTCCAATTCCGATGAAACAGGAGGCTCAGTCTCCTCCTTTTGCCAGAGAAGCCATCTCCATGGCTAATGCCTTGAGGCCTCAACATGTGCGGTGGTTGGATATCTTCCAAGATGTCGCCCGGGTTCGGGATGAGAACCCGACCGATCCTGGGCTAGAGTTGTTTTGGGATTTCGTGTTCTATGATGAGAAGGGCGATGTGTTCTGCGCATTCCGTCGTCATATGCCCAAGGAGACTCCGCTCCATGACAACCCTTGACCTCTCCCTCCTCGATAACCTTCTGGTACAAGCCAAGAAGCTCGGCGCCTCCGCGGCCGACGTGACGGCCGTGGAAAGCGAATCCTTCTCGGCCGGGGTCAGGCTCCGCGCCGTGGAGACCCTCCAGCGCTCGGTCGAGCGCCGGGTGGGCATCCGCCTCTTCGCCGGCAAGCGCGCCGCCGCCGCGTCCACCTCGGACCTGCGCCCGGAGGCCCTGAAGAAGCTCGTGGAGGACACCTGGGCCCTGGCCCAGCACACCGCCGAGGACCCGGACTCCGGCCTCCCCGAGGGCGCCCCCAAGGCCCCCGCCGAGGCCAAGGCCCTCGGCCTGTTCGATGACGCCATCGGGAAGCTCGACACGGAGGGGAAACTGGAGATGGCCACGGCCTGCGAGCACGCGGCCCTATCCGCCGACCCCCGCCTGTCCAACTCCGAGGGCGCAACCTGCGAGACCGACTCCAGCCGCAGGCTGTACGCCGACTCGAGGGGCTTCCGCGGGGAGTACCGCGGCTCCTCCGTCTCCGTCTCCGTCTCCCCCATCGCCAAGGAGGGGGACAAGATGCAGGTCGACAGCTGGTGGAGCGCGTCGCGCTCCCTGAAGGGCCTGGATGATCCCAAAACCGTGGGCCTCATGGCGGCCAAGCGCACCCTGCGCAAGCTGGGCGGGCGCAAGGTGAAGACCTGCAAGGTCCCCGTGGTCTTCGACCCCGTCACGGCCAGCCAGCTCCTGGGCGCCCTCTGCGGGGCCGTGAACGGCGGCTCCGTCTACCGCCGCACCTCCTTCCTGGCCGGCAAGCTCGGCCAGGCGGTCGCCTCCCCCCTCGTGACCGTGGTGGACGATCCCCTGCTGGCCGGGGGCCTGGGCTCCCGCCCCTTCGACGCGGAGGGCACGCCTTCCCGCCGCACGCCCATCCTGGAGAAGGGCGTCCTCAAGAACTTCCTCTGCGACAGCTATGCCGCGCGCAAACTGAAGCTGGCCACCACGGGCAATGCCTCCCGCCCCCCGGGGGAGTCCGTCTCCGTCTCCCCCACCAACTTCTGGATGGAGGCCGGGAGCTCGAACCCCGACGCCATCGTGGCCGGGGTGAAGAGCGGCCTCTACGTGACCAGCCTCATGGGCTTCGGCGTCAACAGCGTGACCGGGGACTACTCCCAGGGTGCCGAGGGGGTCTGGATCGAGGAGGGGAGGATGACCTACCCCGTCCAGGAGGTCACCATCGCCGGGAACCTCCTCCAGATGCTGAAGGACGTCGACGCGGTCGGATCCGACCTGGTCCACCGCGGCACCGTGAACGCGCCGACCCTGAGGGTGTCCTCCATGACCGTGGCCGGAAGCTAGGCGCACCCGTATAATTCCCGCTGCCATGCCCCGCACCCCCGACCTCTGCGTGATCGGCGCCGGCCCCGGCGGCTATGTGGCCGCCATCCGGGCAGCCCAGCTCGGCCTCAAGACCCTGGTCGTGGAGAAGGCCGCCCTGGGTGGGGTCTGCCTGAACTCCGGCTGCATCCCCTCCAAGGCCCTCATCCACGCGGCCGACGTCTTCGAGGCCGTGAAGGGCGCCGGCAAGATCGGCATCCTCACCTCCGAGCCCACCGTGGACATGACCAAGCTCCAGGCCTGGAAGTCCGGGGTGGTCAAGAAGCTTACCCTGGGCGTGGCCTCCCTGCTGAAGCAGCAGAACATCGAGGTCCTCGCCGGCGAGGGCGCCTTCACCGGCCCCAAAACCCTCTCCGTGAAAACCGCCTCGGGGGTCGAGGAGGTCCAGGCCAGGCACTTCCTCCTGGCCGCGGGCGCCCGGCCCGTCCAGCTGGCCCCTTTCCCCTTCGGGGAGAGGGTCCTTTCCGCCAAGGAGGCCCTGGAGCTCTCCGTGCTTCCCAAGCGCCTCGTCGTGCTGGGCGGCGGCGTGATCGGCTCCGAGATCGGGACCTTCTACGCCAAGCTGGGCGTCCAGGTCACCCTGCTGGAGATGCTGGACCAGATCCTGCCCGGCACGGATCCCGAGTGCGTGGCCGTGGTCCAGAAGGCCATGGGCAAGCTGGGCATGACCGTCCACACCCGGGCCAAGGCTCTCTCCTGCAAGGCCTCCAAGGATGCCGTCACGGTGGAAGCCGAGATCGAGGGGAAGAAGCAGACCCTGGAGGCCGATTACCTCCTGGTCTGCATCGGGATGAGGCCCAATTCCGAGGCCCTGGGTCTGGACAAGGCCGGGGTGAAGACGGACGCCAAGGGCTTCGTCATGGTCGAGGGCCCGGGTCGCACCTCCAACCCCGCCGTCTACGCCATCGGCGACCTCATCGGTCCGCCGCTGCTCGCGCACAAGGCCTCGGCCGAGGGCCTGCTGGCCGCCGCCGCCATCGCCGGGAAAAAGGTCACCAAGGACTTCCGGGCCATGCCGGCCGCCATCTTCACCTCGCCCGAGATCGCCGCCGTGGGCATGACGGAGGCCCAGGCCAAGGCCGCGGGCCGCGAGGTCAAGGTGGGGCGCTTCCCCTTCCAGGCCTCGGGCCGGGCCCTCTCCACGGGCGAGACGGAAGGTTTCGCCAAGATCCTCGCCGATGCCAAGACCGACGTCGTGCTGGGCTGTCAGGTGGTCGGGCCCGAGGCTTCCAACCTGATCGCCGAGGTCGCCCTGGCCATCGAGATGGGCGCCACGGCCGAGGACCTGGCCCTGACCGTTCATGCCCACCCGACCCTGCCCGAGGCCCTCATGGAGGCCGCCGAGGCGGTCCATGGGATGGCCATCCATGGGCCGGGATCCAAAGCCGCCAAATAGCCCGAACGCGGGGTAGACTGGGGGTAGGAAGGGAGGCTCCCATGTTCGAGCACCCACCCCGCGCCATGAACCGTTCCGTCGCCCTGGTCCTGGTTTGGACCCTGGCCCTTGTGCCCATCGTCCTGGCCCTGATCCAGGAAGCCTGCCTGCTGGACGGCTTTCAGGGCCGGGAGGCCCCCCTCTCCCTCCATGCCCGCCTCCTCCTGCCCGCAGCCCTCGCGACCGCGGCCATCGCCGTCCACCTCGCCTCCGTCCTGCGCATCCGCGGGGCGGGTCCCGAGGAGCCCCGCCCCCGGGTGCGATGGCTGCTGGTCCCCCTCTTGACGCTCTGCGCCGTCCTCCTCCCTCGCCAGATCCTGGGCGTCATGGACCTCGCCCAACTGCTGCAGTCGACTCCTTGGGCGCAGGAGAAAGCGACCTGCACCGGTGCCCTGTGGACCCTGCCCGAGACCCGGATCGAGCGGCTGTCGGACGGAAGCCGTATCCTGACCCTCCATTACCGCCATGACTTCTCGCACTTCGCCGCCGCCAGGATCCTCCTGGTACCCTCCTGCACCGGGGTGCAGCTGACGGCTCCAGGCTACAGGAATTCATGGCCCGTGGAGGCCGTGTCGGAGCTCCCAGCGGGAAGGCTCCCTTCGGAGTTCGAGGCCCGCTTCCGCATCCCCCCCCTCTCCTCACCGTCCCTGGAATCCGGGGAGCCGGTGGTCCGGATCGAGCTCATGGCCGTAGGGTTCGGTCGGGATGGCAACCTGCTCCAGGAGCAGGGGTTGTGGACCTGCAGGCTGGACCCCCCGAGAGCACTTCAGGCCGCCAGATAATCGCATAGAAATCTCGAACCCCGGCGCCCGCGAGGCGTCCAACCTGCATGCGCCGAGGCATGCTTCCGGTCCTGGCCTTCCTGCTGGGAGGAATGGCGGGATGGACCCTCCGGCCTCCCAGGCCTGCGGCGCCAGCCTCCAGCCGGGGGATATCCCGACCGCAGGCAGCACCCCGACAGGAGTCAGAGGCCGTCCGCAAGGCCCCAGCCGTCCCGGAAGCTCCGCCGGCTCCCCCCGCCCCGGAGGCCGAGCCGTTCCGCCAGTCCGGGAAGGACGGGACCTGGGAAGGCCGCCTGGCCATCTCGGGCGTCCACGACCTGATCCAGATGGAGGTGCCGGACGGGGGTGCCGAAGCCTTTCGGGAACGCCTGGCGGAACTGCTGAAGCTTCCGGCGGAGCAGGAGCAGTTCCTCCAGGACCTGCCCTTCCTGAGCGCCTCCCAGCTCGAGCGGTTCCGCAGGTGGGACCAGTCCTGGATGGAAGGTTCCCTCTGGCAATGGCCTTACGACGACGGCTTCGCCCATCGTCTGAGCCGGAAGCTCCAGGAGAGCCTGCTGTCTTCCCCGCCGGACCCGGACCTCCGCAGGCCCCTGGCCCGCGAGGTGCTCAACCACTGGTATCCCCTGAGCGACGAGGAGCTGGAGCCCGTCCGGACCCTGCTGGCCTCCGACGCGGATCCGGGCCTCCGCGGGATGGGTGAGGCGCTGGGCCGGGACCTCCAGCACCGCCGGGTCGACCGCGAACCTAGCCCTTGAAGACGTTCCTCAGGATGAACCCCACGTTGGCCGGCCGCTCGGCAAGCCGGCGCATGAAATAGGGATACCACTGGGGCCCGTAGGGCACGTA
>JAHFOU010000134.1 GCA_023261525.1 Planctomycetota bacterium
CAGGTCGAGCTGACCCATGTCAACCTGAACGACCGCACGGTGGAGGGGTTCCGCCACCGGAAGCTCCCGGTCTACTCGGTGCAGTACCACCCGGAGGCCTCGCCCGGGCCCCACGACTCGGACTACCTCTTCCGCGACTTCATCCGCCTCATGGGGCTGAGGCGGACTGTGGCCAAGGCCAAGGCCAAGGTCTAGGATGGCCGTCGGCCTCCTGTCCTCCCTGGCCCAGCCTGTACCGCAAGGGGGCAGGATCCTCCTGTCCGTCCTGGACGGCCTGGGCGGCCTGCCCGATCCGGCCACCGGGAAGTCCGAGCTGGAGACGGCCCGCCTGCCCAACCTCCAGGCCCTGGCGGCGAAGTCCTCCCTGGGCCTGGCCGATCCCGTGGCGCCCGGCATCACGCCCGGCTCCGGGCCCGGCCACCTTGGCCTCTTCGGCTATGACCCGCTGACCGAGGTCATCGGTCGTGGCGCCCTCTCGGCGGCCGGGGTGAACTTTCCCCTGAAGAAGGGCGACGTGGCCGCCCGGGCCAATTTCGCGACCCTGGATGCCGCGGGCAAGGTGACCGATCGCCGGGCTGGCCGCATCGCCACGGAAGTCTGCGCCGAGCGCTGCAGGCTCCTGTCCGGCATCCCGGGCGTGACCGTGGTGCCCGAGAAGGACCATCGGGCTGTGGTCGTCTTCCACGGCAAGGGCCTGGTGCCCGCGGTGACGGACACCGACCCCCAGGTCACGGGGGTGGCCCCGCTGGCCTGCAAGGCGAGGTCGGCCAAGGGCGCCGCCCTGGCCAAGCGCGTCAACGCCTTCGTCGCCGAGGCCCGCAGGCGCCTGAAGGCCTTTCCCCAGGCCAATGGCCTTCTCCTGCGCGGCTTCGACGTCCAGCCCGACCTTCCCTCCTTGGAATCCCTCTATGCTTTGAAGGCCGTCGCCCTGGCCTCGTACCCCATGTACAAGGGCCTGGCCCGCCTGGCCGGCATGGAGATCGTGGAGGGCCTGGCGGACTTCGGCGCCCAGCTCAAGGCCCTTCCTTCCGCCTTGAAACGCGCCGACTTCGTCTTCCTCCACTACAAGGCCACGGACAGCGCGGGAGAGGACGGGGATTTCGCCAAGAAGGTCAGGGCCCTGGAGGCCTATGATGCGGCGGTGCCGGCCCTGCTTTCTTCCGGAGCGGACGTCCTCGTCGTCACCGGGGACCATTCGACCCCCGCCGTGATGGGAGCCCACTCCTGGCATCCCGTACCCTATCTTCTCCACGCCGTACGCTGCCGGACGGAAGGGGCGGGCGCGGCGTTCACGGAGCACGCCTGTGCCCGGGGCCAGCTGGGGCGGTTCCCCTTGAAGGAAGGCATGGCCCTGATGCTCGGCCACGCGGGAAGGCTGGCGAAGTATGGCGCCTAACACCTTCGTGCTCGGGCTCCAGTGGGGCGACGAGGGCAAGGGCAAGGTCGTCGACGCCCTGGCCCCGGACTACGACCTGATCGCCCGGGCCCAGGGAGGGGCCAACGCCGGCCACACCATCGTCATCGGGGGGGCCCGCCACGCCCTCCACCTTCTGCCCTCCGGGGTCCTGCGCGCCGGCAAGGAGTGCGTGCTGGGCAACGGCATGGCCTTCGACCCGGAGATCTTCCTGCAGGAGATCGACCGCCTGGCCAGGCAGGGCATCCGCCTTCAGGGGCGCCTCTACGTCAGCGACCGGGCCCACCTCCTCCTGCCCTACCACAAGGAGTTCGACCGCCTCTCCGAGGAGGGCGTCGGACGCATCGGCACCACCAAGAAGGGCATCGGTCCCTGCTATGCGGACAAGGCCCTCCGCGTGACCGCCATCCGGGTGGGGGAGCTGTCCGATCCGGCTGCCTTCCGGGCCCGCCTCAAGGACGTCCTGGCCCGCCTCAACCCCCGCCTGAGGGCCCTGGGCGGCAAGGCCGCCTCGCCCACGGACCTGGCCGACCGGACCCTGAGGCTGGCCGTCCGCCTCAAGCCCTTCGTGCGGGACACGGTCACTCTCCTGCACGACCGCCTGGGCCGCGGCCGCCGCATGCTCTTCGAGGGCGCCCAGGGGGCCATGCTGGACCTGGACTTCGGCACCTATCCCTACGTGACCTCCTCGAGCGCCTCGGTCGGGGGCGTCTGCACGGGGCTGGGCGTGCCGCCGAAGGCCGTCGGCGAGGTGCTGGGGGTGGCCAAGGCCTACACCACCCGCGTCGGGGAGGGGGGCTTCCCCACCGAATGCCTGGGTGCGGAGGCCAAGATGGGAGAGCGCCTGCGCACCGTCGGCCACGAGTTCGGGACCACCACGGGGCGGCCCCGCCGTTGCGGCTGGCTGGACGTGATCCAGTTGCGCTATGCCATCGCCGTCAACGGGGTGGACGCCATCGCCATGACCAAGCTGGACGTTCTCGACGGCTTGAAGACCGTGCGCATCTGCACGGGCTACCGCCTGGGCGGCCGGCGCCTGACGTCCTTCCCCGCCTCGGCCGCCCTCCTGGGCCGGGTCCGTCCGGTCTACGAGGACCTGCCCGGATGGACATCCCCGACCGCCTCGGCCCGCCGCTGGGCCGACCTGCCGAAGGCCGCCCAGCGCTATGTGTTGAGGGTCCAGAAGCTCTGCGGGATCCCGGTGCGCATGGTCTCCGTGGGGGCCGACCGCGGGGCCCTGATCCACCTGTCCCGGGGGCGGGCGTGATCGTCCTCGACGAGGCCCTGGTCCTCCAGGTGAGGGAGTACAGCGAGTCCAGCCAGATCGTGGCCTTCTGGACGCGCCGTCACGGCCGCGTGACCGGCATCGTCAAGGGCGTGCGCCGCCAGGACCGCCGGGCCTTCGATGGCCCCTTCGAGACGGCCACCCACGTGGAGATCGGCTTCTACCCGCGGCGCCAGGGCGAGGGGCTCTGCATCCTGTCGGAGTCCTCCCTGCAGGCGCGCTTCGCCCCGGTCCGGGAGAGCCTGGAGGGCTGGTGGGCCTGGTCCGAGGCCTCGGAGGCGGTGCTGGCCCTGACGAGGGAGATGGACCCCCATCCCGAGGTGTTCGAGGCCCTGGAGGCCCTGATGGCCGGCGGGGGACTTCCGGTCTTTCTGCTGCGTCTCCTGCAAGCCGCCGGCAACACCCCCGCGCTGGAGACCTGCGCCGGATGCGGGAGCACGCTTCCGGAGCGCCTGAGGGTCTCCTTCGCCTTCTGGGTCGGGGGAGCGGTCTGCGCGTCCTGCCGCCAGGGTCCTCTCGCACCCCTGCCTGTGGCGTTGCGCCTGGCCCTGGCCGCCGCCGCCCGGGGCGCGGAGGTCCCGGAGGCCCTGAGGCGGCCCGCGGAGTCCCTCCTGGCCCGCTACGTGGGGCATCTCGCCGGCGACGGCATGGCCTCCGCCTCCTGCCGGGACCGCTCGCGCCGGGCCCTGCGCCGCTGGAGGGTGCCCGCATGAGGAGGCTTGCCGCCCTGCTGCTGTTGGCCTCCATCCCGCTCGCCGGCTGCGGGGAGCGCAAGGTCCTGGCGCCTGACAAGGCCGAGCGGGTCCTGGCCCGGGTGCGCCAGGCCCATGAGGCCGGCCGCTGGGGCCAGGTCCGCAGCGCCGCCAAACCCCTGCTCAACGCCCACCCCCGGACCCAGGGGAGCGAGGAGGCCCTGTTCCTGGTGGCCGACGCCGAGGAGCACCGGGGCCGTCCGACCGCGGCCTACGAGGACTACGAGACCCTGGCCAAGGAGCATCCCGCCTCGGACCGCCTGAGGGAGCTCTCCCGGCGGGAGTTCGCGATGGCCACGGCCCGCCACGCCCAGGGCAAGCCCCGCCTGAAGGGGCACTTCATGAATTTCGGCCCGCCCCTGGCCGAGGTCCTCCACGACGCCGTCCGCCACGACCCCTACGCCGAGCAGGCGCCGTACGCCCTCCTGCTGGCGGCGACCTGCGAGTACGACGCCCGCCGCTGGGAGGAGGCCGAGGACCTGCTGGGCCAGCTTCTGAGGGACTATCCCAAGAGCCCCTGGTGTCCCCAGGCGACCTTCCTGCAGGGGATGGCGGCCTACCGCCAGTGCAAGGGGGCCCCCTACGACGCCCTGCCCCTGCGCAACGCCGAGGAGCGCTTCCAGGCCTTCCTGGGGGCCCAGCCCGACGGGCAGGATGCCCAGGCCGCCCGGCGCATGCTCGTCCTGATCGGCGACCTGAGGGCCGAGCGCCTGGTCCGGGACGCCGAGGTCTACCGCAAGCTGGACCAGCCCCATGCGGCGGCCCTCTGCTGCCGGGAGGCCGCCACCCGCTGGCCCGACAGCCCCTGGGCCGAGATGGCCCGGCATGCCCTCGAGTCCGGCAAGTGAGCCGCTGGGCCGCCGTCCTCCTGGCCCTCCTCTTGCCGGGGTGCTGGGGCTACCACACCCAGGCCGACACCCCGGGACGCATCCGCAGCATCGCGGTCGAGGCCTTCCAGAACCGCACCCTCTACACGGGCCTGGAGTTCGAGCTGAAGGAGGCCCTGGTCAAGGAGGTGCAGGCCAAGAGCGCCCTGGCCGTGGTCCCTCCCGGCGTCGCGGACGCCGTGCTGGAAGGGAAGATCCTCGAGTTCTCCCGTTCGGTCCTCAAGCAGGACCCCGACGGCAGGGACGTGGAGTTCCAGATCGTCCTCTCGGCGGAGTTCTCACTGCGGGAGCGGCGCACGGGCAAACTGCTCTTCGACCGCGAGCCGGTGAACGCCTCGAGGTCCTTCCTCCTGATCAAGGGCGAGACCGAGGCCACCGCCCGGGAACGGGGGATGTCGAGGCTGGCGGAGAAGATCGTCAACGTGATAGTATTGCACTGGTAGAGTCCTTCCCTTCCCATCCCGATCGGGGGATCCCGTGCCGGTCACGAAAGGAAAACGCGAGATGGGGCGTCGTCGGCCGGTAAAGCCCGGCCCGGGTCCGGGCGGGGGCTGGGGCTTCCTGTTCTGGGTGCTGGCCATCGGCACGACGGTCTTCCTCGTCAGCGTGTTGACCAAGCTCGACGGGGGCTTCCCCCGCCATGTCGTCTCCATGACGCTGGCCGACATCGATGCCGCCCTGGAGGCCGGCCTCGTCGACAGCGTCGAGTTCCGCGATGCCGCCATGGTGGTGACCATGAAGGGAAGCGAGCAGAAGAAGTTCAGCAAGGAAATGCCCCCGGAGGCCATCCCGGGCTATCTTGCTCGCTGCAACAAGCTCAAGGAGCAGGGCAAGCTCACCAAATACGACGTCCGGGAGAGCCCCAACCCCGTGCTGAATGCCCTGATGGGCCTGGTGGTCCCCGTGGGATTGCTTCTGGTGGCCTATATGATTTTCGTGAGGCCCATGCGCTCGGCGGGTGGCCCCGGCGGCGTGCTCAACTTCGGCAAGAGCCGGGCCATGCTGCTGTCCAAGGACCGCTCCCAGACCACCTTCGACGACGTGGCCGGCATCGACGAGGCCAAGGAGGAGGTCCAGGAGATCATCGAATTCCTCAAGACCCCGGCCAAGTTCCAGCGCCTGGGCGGCCGCATCCCGCGCGGCGTCCTGCTCGTCGGGCCTCCGGGCACGGGCAAGACCCTGCTGGCCAAGGCCATCGCCGGCGAGGCCGGGGTGCCGTTCTTCTCCATCTCGGGCTCGGACTTCGTGGAGATGTTCGTGGGCGTCGGGGCCTCGCGGGTGCGTGACCTCTTCCGTCAGGCCAAGGAGAAGGCCCCCTGCATTGTCTTCCTCGACGAGATCGACGCCGTGGGGCGGCGCCGCGGCTCGGGCGGCGGCGGCGGGGACCACGAGCGCGAGCAGACCCTGAATGCCATCCTCGTGGAGATCGACGGCTTCTCCTCCGACAACGAGGTCATCGTGGTTGCCGCGACGAACCGCTCCGAGCTCCTGGACCCCGCGCTCAAGCGTCCGGGGCGCTTCGACCGCGAGATCGTGATCGACCTGCCCGACCTCCTGGGCCGCAAGCAGATCCTGGAGGTGCATGCCCGCAAGGTGAAGCTGGGCCCGGCCCTGGACCTGTCCACCCTGGCCCGTTCCACCGCCGGCTTCAGCGGGGCCGATCTGGAAGCCACCATCAACGAGGCGGCCCTCCTGGCCGCGCTCAAGGGCAAGGAGGTCATCGAGCACGACGACCTGGAGGAGGCCCGGGACAAGGTCCTCTGGGGCCGCAAGAAGGTCAGCCGCATGCAGATGATGACCGAGGAGGACAAGAAGGTCACCGCCTACCATGAGAGCGGGCATGCCCTGGTCTCCAAGATGGAGGTCTCGAGCGAGCCCATCCACAAGGTCAGCATCATCCCCATGGGCCATGCCCTGGGGGCCACGATGTTCCTGCCCGAGAAGGACCGCTACGGGATGACCCGCAAGCAGATCCTGAGCGCCATCACGGTGGCGTTCGGGGGACGGGTGTCCGAGGAGCTCTTCTGCGACGACATCTCCACGGGGGCCCAGAACGACCTTCAGCGCGCCACCGAGCTGGCCCGCCGCATGGTGACCGAGTGGGGGATGAGCGAACACCTGGGCCATGCCTACCTGAGCGACCGGGAGCAGGGGGCCAACTACCTGGGCTGGG
>JAHFOU010000135.1 GCA_023261525.1 Planctomycetota bacterium
GGTGTTCTGGATGTAGGTCATGGACCTAGTGGCTGCCCGCGGCGGCCGTCTTGTCGTAGGCGGCGGCATCGAGCAGGCCCTGGGGCGCACCCGAGGCCTTCACCTTGATCATCCAGCCCGCCTTCCAGGGGTCGGCGGAGAGGGACTCCGGCTTCTGGGCCAGGGCCTGGTTGCTCTCGACCACCTCCCCGCTCACCGGGGAGATCAGGTCGGAGACGGCCTTGACCGACTCGATGGAGCCGAAGGGCTTGCCGGCCTCGACCTTCTTGCCCTTGGCCGGGAGGTCCAGGAAGACCAGGTCGGTCAGGGAGTCCACGGCGAACTTCGTGATCCCGACGACGGAGTTCCCGCCTTCGGTCATCACCCATTCGTGGCTGGAGAGGTACTTGCGGTCGGAGGGGCTGGACATGGCGTCGGGCTCCTGGGGTGGGAGCCGGATGATAGCGAAAACGCCGGACGGGTCCAGCGTTTCAGACGCCGGTTTTGGCGGCAGGCTTCTCGCGCTTGTAGAACGGCAGGGGCACGACCTTGGCCGGGTACTTCTGGCCCCGGATGTCCACCTCCAGGGCATTGCCGACCGCGGTCTCGGCGGGCGGCACGTAGGCCGTGGCCAGGGTCTTCCCGGTGAGGGGCGACGCCGTCCCGCTGGCGACGACGCCGACGGGCGTGGCGGCCTTGCAGACCGCATAGCCCTGGCGGGGGATGCGCTTGTCGGCCACCTCGAGCCCGACCAGCTTCTTGGCCAGTCCCGCGGCCTTGGCCTTCTCCAGCGCGGCGCGGCCCGTGAACTCCTTGGTGAATTTCACGGCCCAGTCCACCCCGGCTTCCAGGGGGTTGGTCTCCTCGTCCAGCTCGTGCCCGTAGAGGGGCATGCCGGCCTCCAGGCGCAGGGTGTCGCGGGCCCCCAGGCCGATGGGGACCGTGCCCGCCTTCAGGAGGGCGTTCCAGAGCCCCGTTGCGGCGGCGGCAGGCAGGAAGACCTCGAAGCCGTCCTCGCCGGTATAGCCGGTCCGGGAGACCATCCCCGGCTTCCCGTCCGCGAAGGTGTAGTACTTCATCGCGCCGAGGTCCTGGGAGACCAGGGGCTGGAGGATCTCGACCGAACGAGGGCCCTGGATGGCGATGAGGGCAGTCTCCCGGGTCAGATCCGTGATCTGGACGGACGCGGGCTTGCGCGCCCCCAGCCAGGCCAGGATCTTCTCCCGGTTGCCGGCGTTCACGACCAGGAAGAAGGACGCGGCCTCCCGGTAGACCAGGATGTCGTCCAGGATGCGGCCGGCCTCGTTCAGGACCAGGCTGTAGCGGCAGCGGCCCACCGGCATCTCGCCGATGGCCTGGGTCAGGCTCTTCTCGAGGAACTCCAGGGCGCCCGCCCCGGAGACCCGCAGGCGGCCCATGTGGGAAAGGTCGAAGAGGCCCGCGTCCTTGCGCACCGCCAGGTGCTCGGAGCGGATGTCCTTGTAGTAGAGCGGAAGGTCCCAGCCGTGGAAGTCCACGACATGCCCCTGAAGGGCCAGATGCGCCTCATACAGCGGGGTCCTTGCCATCCGTATGCCGTAGGGCTACTTGTCGCCCTCGGTGTTCCCGGTGGCGCGCGGCATGATGTGGCTGGTGGCGCTGAGGCGGCGGATGAAGCCGTCGTAGGAGGTGATGCCGCCCAGGTAGCTCAGGACCAGGTTCCAGTCATGCTGGAAGGCCGTGCCCACGTACTCCGGCTGGGTGGGCACGAAGACGATGTCGTTGATGCGCAGGGGGATGTCCTGCTCGAAGTCGGCGCGCTTGAAGAACTGGGACATGTCCGAGACGATGACGAGCGGCTTCTTGCCGGTCTCGGACTCCGGGTCGTCCTCCTGGCGGAAGACGGCCACGTTGCGCCAGTTCGCGCGCCCGCTCAACCCGCCCGACATGGCGATCACGGTGCTCAGGGTCTCCTTGCCGGAGAAGGCGATCAGGCGGCCGCCCACGCCGGACGACTCCACGCCGGTCGCGCCGCCGCCGCCGAGCTCCCCGAAGAGCAGGATGTCCCCGAAGTCGGGGGCATTGCCGTTTCCGGTCCCGATGCGCTGGGTCCCCTGCTCCAGGTTCACGGTGACCTGGGGGTCCTTCATGTAGGCCAGAAGCCCCTCGCGCAGGATGTCCGCGACCTGGCGCGGCGTCTTGCCGCCCGCCTGGACCTCGTCCAGCCAGGGGAAGGAGAAGGTCCCGTCGGGACGGACGTAGTACTGGGTGGAGAGCTTGGGCTCGTCCACCACCGAGACGCTGATGCGGTCCCCGGGGGCGAGACGGTAGCTCTGCTGGTCCGGGACCCCCTGCTTGTGGCTTTCCCTCAGGTGGGCGTTCCAGCGCACGGCCGTCCAGATGTCGGGCCGCATCTTCACGGACGACCGCTCGTCCAGCTCCCGGCGCAGGCCCGGGTCACCCATGGTGCTGGGCAGGTCGATGGTCTCCTTGGGCTGGCGGCTGATGAAGCGCCAGTGGTGCCCGCCGAAGTAGCAGGAAGGCAGGGGCGCAACGGCCAGGGCGAGGAGGAACAGCCGGAAGGGTCTCGATGTCATCTTGAGGTCCGGTATCCTAAATCCCCTATCGACAAAAACAAGGGGAAACTCAAGCTTCCAGCCATATAATCCCCGCCCCTTGGAGCGCTTATGCTCGATCTGAGCGACAAAAAGAAGACGCTCCGCACGGCCGTGGCCCAGGGCACCCTCCTCATGCGTCCCGACACCCTGGCACGGATCCGCCGCAACGACCTGCCCAAGCCCGACCCCCTCCCCACGGCCCGCGCCGCCGCCTGCCTGGCGGCCAAGCGGACCCCCGACCTCATCCCCGACTGCCATCCCATCGCCCTGACCCACGTCGAGGTGGCCTTCGAACTGATCGAGCCCGACCGCATCCGGGTGACGGCCACCGTCCGCACGGAGGACCGCACGGGCGTGGAGATGGAGGCCCTGACGGCGGCCTCGGTGGCCTGCCTGACGGTCTACGACATCGCCAAGGGCGTGGACCCCGCCATGCGCATCACCGACCTGGCCCTGATCTCGAAAACCGGGGGCAAGAGCGATTATGCCGTCCAAGGCTGACCGCACCGCCGCCGTGCTGACGGTGAGCGACCGCTCCTCCCGGGGCCAGCGGCCCGACACCGGAGGCCCCCGGGTGGCCCGGGCCCTGCGCCGGGCCGGCTTCCGCGTGATCGCCACGGGCCTGGTCCCGGACGAGCGCCCCAGGATCGCCTCCGCCCTGAGGCGCCTGGCCCGCCAGGCCGCCCTGGTCGTCACCACGGGAGGCACCGGCCTCTCCCCCCGGGACGTCACCCCGGAAGCGACCCGCTCCGTCCTGGACCGGGAGTTTCCCGGCTTCGGGGAGGCCATGCGGGCCGCCGCGTTCGGCCGCCTGCCCTCCGCCATCCTCTCCCGGGCCACGGCGGGGACCCGGGGCCGCAGCCTCGTGGTCAACCTCCCCGGCAACCCTGCGGGCGCGGTGGAGAGCCTCAGCGTCGTCCTGCCCGCCATCCCCCATGCCCTGGCCCTGATCCGGAGGCCGCAGTGCGACCCGCACTCCTGACCGGCCTGCTCCTGCTGGGAGCCGGGTGCGCGCCCTCGTCGGGAGGGGCGGGGCCCTCCGCTCCCGCCGCGGCCTCCTCCCTTCCCCCCGAGATGGAGCTGGAGATCCGCGACGCCCTGCACGACGCCCTGTACGGCAAGGACGCCCAGAGCGACCGGGGACGGGACCGCATCCGGGACATCGGCAAGCCCGCCGTGCCCATCCTCGTGCAGGCCCTGGCCGACGAGGACCGCCTGGACGAGAAGTCCTCCGGACACAGCATCCTGGAGACCCGGGTGCGCCGCCAGAAGCTGGCCATCCTCCTGGGGGAGGCCCGGGACCCCCGGGCCATCGGCCCCCTGCTGGAGCGCTACGACGGGGAGCCCTTCGCCCGCGCCCTGGAGAAGATCACCGGCCTGGCCCTGGGCGACCGCCTGGAAGCCTGGCGCGAATGGTACGTGGACCAGCCGCCCGCGGACACCTCCCCGGCCGAGATCGAGAAGGCCGTCCGCCTCTTCCGGAGCCAGCCGGTCCGGGAGCGCCTCCAGACCATGCAGGACCTGGCGTACGCCGTCCGGGTGAGGACCGGGGCCGCCCAGCTCCTGGACACCACGGATCCCCAGGTGAGGACCCTGACCACGCGGCGCCAGTCCCAGACCATGACCGTGGCCGACCTGGACCGCCGCCGGGCCGCCCGGACCCTGCTCGCGGCGGGCTTCCAGGACCCCGAGCCGGCCGTCCGGAACTACGCCAAGCTGGTGGCCATCCAGCTCGGCCCCCTGGCCGTCTCCTCCCTGAGGCCCCTGACCCGCGGCGGACCGCCCGAGACCCGCCTGCCGGCGATCCGGACCCTGGGGGAGATCGGGGATCCCCGCGCCAGGCCGGAGCTGGAAGCCGCCCTCGCGGATCCGGTGACCGCCCTGCGTTTCGCCTCGGCCCAGGCCCTGGGCCAGATCGGGGGCCCGGCCGCGGCCGCCCCCCTGGAGGCCGGCCTCCGTGGGGAGAAGGATCCGGAGGTCCGCGCCGCCCTGCTCGGAGGGCTCGCGATGTGTGGCCGGACCGACCGCTTCCAGGACCTGCTGGCCATGCTCGCAGGCCCCCAAAAGGATCTCGCGGCCGCCCAGCTCGAAGCGGTCTGCCGCAAGGCCTACACCCTGGACTGCCAGAGCGTGCATGGGCTGAGGATCCCCGCCACGGAGGAAGCCTGGCGGGAGTACTGGCGCCGCCAGGCCCTCGGCACCGATTCTGAACTTTGGAAGCGCTGGTGGACCCAAGCCAAGGTTATCCTTTCCCCCCTCCCAGGAGGTACCCCATGACCGAGATCGCCAACGACGAGAACGCCCCGGCCGTCCCCTCCCTTCCCCGCCGCGCCAGCCGGTCGGCCCCCTCGAGCGGAGGCAAGGCCGCTCCCATCCTGCTGGGCGTCGTCGCCGTCGCCCTGCTGGCGGGCGGGGCCGGCATGGCCTGGCGCCCCCTCAAGTTCTCAGGGGCCCTCGACGCCCTGGGCGGCGAGGACGCCAATGCCCGCAAGCAGGCCGCCCAGGCCCTTGCCGACATGAAGGAGTATGCCACCCCCCGCCTGCACACCCTGTGCACCTCGACCTCCGCGCCCCAGCGCCTCAAGGCCCTGAGGGCCGTCCGGGCCCTGGCCCTCACGGGCGAAGCGGACTTCCTCAAGACCGTGGTCGAGACCGCCTCCGCCCCGAAGGAATCCCCCGCCCTGCGCGCCGAGGCCATCTCCGGCCTGGGGGAGGCCGCCGCCCAGAGTCCGGAGGCCCTCCAGCCCCTCCTGGACCTCGCCGAGAAGGGGAACCCCGACGCCCTGGAGGCCCTGGCGGACCTCTCCCCCTCCAAGGATCCCTGCCTCAAGCCCCTCCTGGAGCGCGCCCAGAAGAGCCTGGAGGGCTCCGGCAGCCCCAGGACCAAGGCCGCCTACCTGCGCTCCCTCCAGGGCATCCTGGCCGCCTGCCTCGGCGCGGGCGAATCCGCCCCCGCCGCCCCTGCGTCCCAGGTCCTGCAGGCCGGCCTGAACGCCTCCCTGGATCCGGATCCCGTGGTGCGTGCCGAGGCCGAACGCCTGCTGAAGCTCCCCCAGGGGGCCAAGCGGATGGCCCTGGCCCAGGAGGGGCTGAACAGCCCGGACGCCTGGACGCGGGTCTGGTCCGAGGCGGTCCTGCGGGAGGCCACCGGCCGGGGGGTCGGCTACGACCCCTTCGCCCCCGAAGCCGACCGCCGTGCGGCCGCCGAGCGGTGGAAGGACGCCAAGCCCCGCTCGTGATCCCGCTCGGACGTCATCGCATCGGGAACCCGGTCTTCCTGGCTCCCATGGAGTGCTACACGAACGCCCCGTACCGGCGCCTGGCCCGGGAGCTGGGGGCGCCCTGGGCGACCACGGAGATGGCCCGGGCCGAGGCCGTGGTCCGCCGGGTCCCCGCGGCCATGAACCTGCTGTCCAAGGCCCCGGGCGAGGGCGGGGACGCGGCCCCCCTGGCCGGGCAGATCGTGGGCTCCTCCCCGGCCAGCATGGCGGAGGCGGCCCGCGTGATCGAGGGCCTGGGCTTCGATGCGGTGGACCTCAACTTCGGATGCCCCTCCCGTCGCGTGCGCTCGGAGGAGGCCGGGGGCTTCCTTCTGCTCCACCCCGCACGGGTCGGGGCCATCGTGGAGGCGGTCACGAGGACCGTGAAGGTCCCCGTCACCGTGAAGATGCGCTGCGGCTTCGACGAGGAGCGCGTGACCGTGGCCGAGGTGGTCCGGGCCGCGGAGACCGCCGGGGCCGCGGCCGTGGCCATCCACGCCCGGACGGTGAAGCAGGGCTACGCCGGCCCCGCCCGCAGCCTCTGGCACCGCGTGGGCGAGGCCAAGGCCGCCGTGCGCATCCCCGTCCTCGGCAACGGGGACATCCGGAG
>JAHFOU010000136.1 GCA_023261525.1 Planctomycetota bacterium
TCAGCTCGGCGTCGGAGTTCAGGAAGAGCAGGACTTCCCCCGCCGCATGGCGGGAGCCCAGGTTGGCGGCCTTGGAGAAGCCCAGGTTCGTCCCCGAGGAGACGACCCGGGCGGAGGGGACCTGGGCGGCCAGGGCGGCGGCCGTGCCGTCCGAGGAGCCGTTGTCCACGATCACCAGCTCATCCTCCGGGGAGAGGGCGGCGGCGGCCTTGCGGGCGTTGGCCAGGGTCATCTCCCGGGTGTTGTGGGTGAGGAGGAGGACGGAGACTTTCACCCCTCTCTTTTACCAGCCCGGGCCGCTCCAGGCCAGCACCCTGGGGCCCGAGCAGGCCTGCCAGGCGAAGGTGACGTCATCCAGGAAAGGGGTCTCCAGAACAGGCTGGTTCAGGCGTTCGTCGGGGGTCCAGTCCGGCGTGGGGCGAAACGTGACCCGGTAGCGGAAGGCGGGAAGCGAGAGGTGGAGCGCGGCACCCTGGGCAAGAGGCTGGAGGGAGGCTCCGGAGAGGGTCCCGGCCGCACCCAGGAGCTCCAGCGCCAGGCCGGAACCGGCCAGGGTCGGGTCGAGCCCGCGCGGATTCCCCGTGCTCGGCATCGCGTGAGGACTGGAGAATTCCATCCGCGTTTCCCGCGGGAGGTACTCGGTCCACCGTGCCGAGAGCAGGCGGACGCGCGCCCCGCCCGAAGGGAGGAGCGGAGCGGACAGGAAGGCCCCGTCGTTGCCCTTGTAGTAGCGCCCATCCTGATAGCGGGTCGCGGCCCAGGTCTCGCAGGCCCCCCAGGCATCCGCCTCGATGGCGCCGAAATCCAGGATGGCGAACTCGTCCATGACGTGGTCGGTGTAGGACCTCACGACCTGGCTTCCCGTGGTGCAATCCTGCCCCCCCAGGACGAAGAAGACGTCCGGCGTGGCGAGATCCTCGCTCGGGTAGCTGAGCGGAATATAGCCCTGGACGCCCGTGACCGCCGCATCGAAGCGCCGGAGGCTGAAGGCGAGGTTCAGATCCAGGGCCGGAGGCTCGTCGAAATCCCAGAGGGTATTCACGAGGCTCCAGCGCCCTCCGGGCAGGCGCCAGGCGAAATCCTCCTGCACGAAGCAGTTGCGCTCCGCGCCGTCCTCGGCGTCCGCCGCGCTCTCGGCCATGATCCCCCAGGCGTCGTCCCGCCTTCCCACGAGGATGGCCTGGGTCTCCGCAGCGAAGATCCTCACACAGCTGAAATCGATGGATTCGGTCTTGTCCGGCTGGTTGACCCCGGTCTCCTCCTCCGTGCTCTTGATCCAGTAGCTGACGACGCCGCGCCGCCCGTGCCGGGCGGGATCGGGACCCGCCGCCGGGTCCTCGGGAAGGTTGCCCAGGGTGGGGAAGGCGGGCGCCCTGAACTTCTCGGCGTGCCCCCCCTCCGGATTGAGGGTGCTCGGCGGCAGGGTCGCGTCGTCGGGCCAGATGCTGACGCCCGCGTTCCCCTGGAGACGGTCCCCGTTCGGCCCCTGCTTCCACGAGGTGTCCGCACCGAGGTCGGCGTCCCAGCCGTCGTCGAAATGATGGAGGAAAAGGATCTTCCCCGTCGGAGGGTTGTCCGGAAGAAGCTCCGTGGACGCGAGGCCGAGGGCCCCGTCGAACTCGGCGGCATTGCTGGGCAGGGCATTCGGGATGCAGGGGTAGGTCGTCACGGCAAGGCCCTGGCCCCCGCCCAGCCAGGCGGCCGAGGCCCCGGTGGTGCAGTACCCCGGGTCCGCCAGGGAAAGGTAGTCCTGGAGCCGGCCGCGCTCCCCCACGAAGTCCTTCTGGCTGGTCTGTCTCAGGAGGGAGAAGGCTTCCACGTCGGCCCGACAGGCGCATTCCGCCAGGAGCCTCCCCTGCCGGTCCAGCACGCGCCCGAGAGAGGACACCTGGAACCTCCCGGTGGGCCCCAGGCTTCCCTCGGTGGACCAGACGGTGAGGTCCGACTTGTCGATCCAGCGCCACATCAGCTGGTCGGGCAGGGTCTTGTTGAGCTGGGTGTTCGGGTCGACGTTGGCCTTCAGGAGGTCGGCCCCGCAGAGGTTCCCCCCTCCGACCTGGGCCTGGAGCCCGGAGAGGTTCATCCCGGTGATCACCGGTGCGGACGGGTCGGTCAGGGCATCGCAGAAGGCGGAGAATTCCCCCCAGGTCCCGAAGGGCGTTGAAGCGCGGCGGGTCAGGATGCGGTCGGCGACGGCGCCGGCCATGGACGCCGGGATGTCGTAGGAGACGCAGGCCGTCGGGAACTTCCAGCAGGTCCCCGTCAGGCCCTGGAACAGGGAGACCAGGACCGCGCGGGGCGCCGCGTTCAGATTCACCGGGGACCGGCCCCCCTCCTCCAGGCGCAGGGGGAGGCGGGCCTGCTGGACATCGGCCAGGGAGGGCTGGGGGATCTCGGCGGCATACCCGTTGGGATGGACAACCCTGGCGTCCACCCAGCTCGAGACCGTCAGGAAGGGCGAAAGGTCCCGTCCCGCCCCGATCAGGGCCTTCAACTGCTCCACGGACCGGTATCCCCCCATCGGGCGGTTCTGGAGGATCCTCCGGCCCAGATTGGCCTCGGACACCTCAGGCTGGCTTCCCAGGATGTCCAGGATCCTCGCCAGCTGGAAGTTCCAACCCCGCCCGGTGTCCTTGGGGTCGGCGGAATTCGGCCGGATGTCCGTATCGCGGTGGTCCGGGATACCGTCGACGTCCCGGTCCACCGCGTCCAGGAAGCCGCCGTTGACGTTGATCTTGGCGGACTCGTCCTCCACCTTCAGCGCATAGGTGTTGCCGGCCGCGGCGTGATCCCCCGCCAGGACCCCCGAATAGCCCCTCAGCCGGCTCTCCACGTTCAGCAGATCGGGATTCGAGAAGGCGTCCGCCTTGAAGAAACTGGGCCTCAAGGCATGACGCACGGGACAGTCGTCCACGTTGAGGGCGGACGTGTCATACATCTCGTTGCCCGGCTCGACGAGGTTCTTGACCCCGTCGGCGTTCCAGTCCTCGCCGCCGTAGCGGCTGGCCGGGACCGTGGGGTCCTGCCCCGCGGAAAGCCTCGCCAGGACATCCTCCATCCCGCTGCGGGCCAGCAGGAGGGCCTTGGTGGCGTTCAACCTCTTCCCCGAGGCATGCCGTTCCAGCCTCGCCATGGTCACGAAGGTCACCGCCACCACGCCCAGCACCCCGAGGATGCCCAGCACCACCAGCAGGGCCACGCCGCGACGGACCGGGGGACTCATGGCGCCTCCCAGGCCAGGATCCGGGGCCCAGAAGCGCCCTGCCAGGCGAAGGTGATGTCGTCGAAGAACGGGGATTCCAGGACGGGCTGGTCCATGGGATCGGCCGCCCCGGTCGCGGGATCGACGGGCCGGGTCCGGAAGCGGACGCGGTACCGGAAATCGGAAAGGGTCCTCTGGATCCCGGTCCCCTGGGCCAGGGGCCGGGTCACGGGATCCACCAGGCCCGCCCCCGCATCCAAGAGGTCCAGCTCCAGCCAGGCCCTCAGCTCGCCGGAGGGACCGGGGCGCAGGGACGGCTCGATGTCCCGGGCCTGGCCACGGTTCGGCACCCCCCCGGTGCGATAGCTCGCACGGATCTCCTGCCGGGGATCGGAGGGAAGGTACTGGGTCCACCAGGCGCGCAGCAGGCGGGCCGGGGGAAACGCAGGCGCCAGGACCACGGAGGCGGACAGGAAGGCCCCGTCGTCCCCCTTGTAATACCGGCCCGACTGGTAGCGATCCGCCGCCCACCGGCTTCCGCGGATCAGCGCGTTGTCCCCGGCGGAGAGGCAATCGTCCCCGAAGTCGGCGATCGCGAACTCGTCCAGCACCGAATTGATCTGGGGGCCCGTGGAGAAGGGTCCCACGGGTACGCTGGCCGTCCCGCCCAGGGTGAAGACCACGCCCGGAACGGCCATCTCCTCTCCCGAGACCGTCGTGTAGCGGTCCACATAGCCGGCCACGGGATCCGCCACGGCGCTGACCGCGGTGATGCCCAGGACCAGGAACCTCAGGTCCTCGCCGGTGCCCTCATCCGTATCGAAATGGGCGGAGCAGAGGTGCCAGCGCTGGCCTGGCAGCAGGGCGGTCCCGGGCGGGGACCTCTGCACGAGGTACTCGCGCTCGTAGCCGATGTCCCCGCCGCCCGGATCGGTGCAGTTCTTCACCAGCATGCCCCAGGTGTCCTCCCTGCCGCGGCGCCCCGTCATGAGGGCCTGGGACCTGAAGACCCCCCCCCTGCACTGGAAATCGATGCGGTCGCCGCCGCTGACATCCATGGCCACCGTGAAATTCGGGGCCTTGGCCCAATAGCTGAGGACCCCGTGGTTGCTGGGGGCCGGATCCCCGTTGTGGGTGCTCGCGGGGAAATTCCCCTGGGCCTGGAAGCTGGGCGAGCGGTCCGCCTGGATGTGGGCGCCCTCCGGCAGGAGGGTGTTGGGCTCGTTGAGGGGCGCGGAAGCCCCCGGGTCCGGCCAGACCCCGCCCCCCAGGTTCGTCTGGAGACGGACGTCCAGGACCCCCGGCTGGCGCTGGGTGCGCGGGGTACCCGTGGCCCCCGGCGTATCCGCGTCCCAGCCGTCGTCGAAATGATGCAGGAACATCAGGGTCCCGGAGGGAGGGTCCCTCTCCTCCAGGTCCACGCTGGCCAGGGAAAGGGCCCCGTCGATCTCGGCGGCCTGGACGGGAAGGGCGGTCGGAGGGCAGGGCGTGGTCGTGACGGCCAGGCCCTGGCCGCTGCCCCAGGAACAGCCCTGGCCGGACCCCGTCATGGGGGGACTGCCCGGCCCCGCCGGGGAGGCGGCGGACAGGTAGCTCCCCAGGACGGAGCGCCCGCCCACGAAGTCCTTCTGGGAAGTCTGCCTCAGGAGGCGGTAGGCCTCGAAGATCCCGGAGGCCTGGGCCTCGGCCAGGAGACGGCCCTGGGGACCCAGGAGGCGGCCACAGGCCGAGATCCGGAAGGTCCCCGTCGGGTGGAGCGTGCCCTCCGTGGACCAGACGAGGAGGTCGGACTTGTCCACCCAGCGCCACATCAGCTGGTCGGGGGACTGCTTGTTCAGCTGGGTATTGGGATCCAGGCCGGCCTTGAGGAGATCCGCCAGGGCCAGATTCCCCGCGCCGGTGAGAGGCGCCCCGTTGAGGGTCGAGGGCACGAGGCCGTCCAGGAACTCCCAGAACTCCTCCCAGGTCCGGAAGGGTCCGGCCGGCGCATTCCGCCTGGAGACGATGGCCCCCGCCACCGCGGAGGCGGGCCCGGGACCGATGGCGCAGGGGGCCGGCATCGGGCCGATGGCCCAGCCGCTCATGGCGTTCAGGCCCTGGAGCAGGGAGACCAGGACCGCGCGGGGGGCGGCATTCAGGTTGACGGGAGGACGCCCCCCCTCCTCCAGGCGCAGGGGAGGCCGGGTCTTCTTGACCTCGGAAATCGCCAGCTGTCCCCCCTGGCCCGGCCAGGCATTGGGATGGACGACCCCGGGGTCCACCCAGCTCGAGACCGTCAGGAAGGGCGAGAGGTCCCGGCCCGCCCCGATCAGGGCCCTCAGCTCCTCTACCGACCGGTATCCTCCCGCCGGACGGCGCTGGAGGATCCTCTGCCCCAGATTGGCCTCGCCCACCTCGGGCTGACTGCCCAGGATGTCCAGGATGCGGACCAGCTGGAAGTTCCAGCCCCGCCCCCTGTCCTTGGGATCCGCGGGGTTCGTCCGGACGTCCGCATCGCGGTGGTCCGGGACGCCGTCGCCGTCCCGATCCCCGCCGTCCAGGAAGCCGCCGTTGACGTTGATCTTGGCCGACTCGTCCTCCACCTTCAGCGCGTAGGTGTTGCCGGCCGCGGCAAGATCCCCCGACAGATTCCCCGAATACCCCCTCAACCGGCTCTCCACGTTCAGCAGATCGGGATTCGAAAAGGCGTCGGCCTTGAAAAAGGTGGGCCTCAGGGCGTGGCGCACCGGACAGTCGTCCACGTTGAGGGAGGCCGTGTCGTACACCTCGTTGCCCGGCTCGACGAGGTTCTTGACCCCGTCGGCGTTCCAGTCCTCGCCGCCATAGCGGCCGGCGGTGGCGGGATCCTGGCCCGCCGCAAGCCTGGCCAGGGCATCCTCGACCCCGCTGCGGGCCAGCAGGAGGGCCTTGGTGACGTTCAGCCTCTGCCCGGAAGCCTGGCGTTCCAGGCGGGCCATGGTCACGAAGGTCAGGCCCAACACGACCAGCACCCCAAGGATGCCGATCACCACCAGCAGGGCAAGGCCGGCGCGCCGTGGGATCAAGGAAGCCCCTGCGTCGCCAGGAGGGCCAGGGGCAACAGCCTGGCGTCCCTGACCTGGACCTCCCCGTCCCAGGCCACGATCCCGATCCCCGGCTCCAAGGCCAGGGCGTTGGCCCGGAAGGCCTGACGGGCCAGGTGGCGGCTTTCGCCGCCGTCGACGCTGACGGCGACCCCTTCCAGGTCCACCAGCACCCGGA
>JAHFOU010000137.1 GCA_023261525.1 Planctomycetota bacterium
CCAGAAGACGCCCTCGGCGGCGGGACGGGCCTGCCAGCAGGGCTCGCAGAAGTCGTCGCGCCGCGCCGCGGCCCCGGCGGCCTCCAGGAGGGTCCAGACGGCCTGCAGGGGCGCGAAGGGCTTGGCGCAGGCCGAACAGCCCTCCGCGCGCCTCAGGAGCTCCCAGGGTTCCTGCGCGGGGATCACGGGGCGGTCGGCGGGCGCTTGCGCCAGGCTTCCCAGACCTCGGGGCGGTCCCCGAGGTCGCGTCCGGCCAGGACCGCCAGGGCCCGGCGGGAGGCCTCGCGCACGGGCTCCTCGCTGTCGCGCCGCAGGGCCTCGATGAGGGCGTCCGCCGCCTGGGGGTCCTTGCGGTCGCCCAGGCAGAAGGCGGCGTTCCAGCGGGCGGTGGGCCAGGGGTCGGACTGGAGGACCCGGCAGAGGATGTCCCGGGCCGCGGGTCCCTTGATCTCCCCCACCACCGCGATCAGGCTCCGGCGGAAGGTGCGCCGCCGGGACAGGGCCCGGCCCGTGCAGGCGCCGTCGCCCTTGCGGATCTCGGCATCGATGGCGGGCAGGACGTCCGCCCCCAGGCTCCTGAGGACCGCGCGGCAGTTCTCGTCCACCGCCCCGCCTTCCGCCTCCATGGCCTCGAAGAGGACGGGGACGGCCGTGGGGCCCAGGCGCAGGAGGCGGTCGCGGGCCATCTCCCACTGGCGGGTGTCCGTGGTCCGGAAGAAGTCGACGTAGTTGCGGGCCGCCTGGGTCTTGTAGTCATCCGGCGGCGGCGTCGGGGGCAGGGCCGTGGACGCGGTCCCGCCGCAACCGGCAAGCAGGAGCAGGACGATCGGGGCCAGGGTCCTCATGGTGCCTCCCTCTGGGCCTGCGTCAGGAGGCGCTGGGCCTCGGTGCGGGCGCCGACGGGAAGGCCTTCCGCCGCGGCCTTCAGGTGGGACACGGCCTCGGCGGGGTGGCCGGTGGCCAGGAGGGCATAGCCCAGGTTGAAGGCCACGTCGTCGTCCGAGGGCGCCAGGAGGCGGGCCCGTTCCAGGAACAGGAGGCCCTCCTCCTTCCGTTCGGGATTCCGGAAGAGCAGGATGCCCAGGTCGTTCAGGGCCTGGATGTGGCGGGGATCCGCCTCCAGGGCCCTGCGGTATTCGGCCTCGGCCTTCTGGATCTTCCCGTTCAGGCGGTACAGGGTGGCGGCGGCGAAGCGGACGGCGGCCTCCGAGCCTTCGGGGAGGGCCTCGGGTTCGGGGGCGGGCGCCGGCACGGGCGCCGGCGGCGGGTGGTGGATGGGCGCGGGCGGAGGCGTGGGTTCAGGCGTGCGGACGGGCTCGGGCGAAGCCGCGGGCAGCGGCGATAGGCTGAGGACCCGCGAGGTGGCGCGGTTCCCGGCCAGGTCCCGGGCCAGGGCCCTCAGGAGGACGGGGGTCTGGACGGAGGGCAGGACGCCCTCCCCCGTCGCGGCGCCGCGCGCGGCCTCCTTCCAACTGGCCCCCTCGTCCCGGGAGGCCTCGACGCGCACCTCGGCCACGGCGTCCTCATCGCGGGCGTTCCAGGAGAAGCGGAGAGGCCCCCCGGCCCGCGGCGGCTCGGCCTGGAGGGAGATGGCCGGCGGGCGGGTGTCGACCCTCAGGGTGACCTGGGGATCCTCGCCTCCCGTGGGACCGCGCTGGGCGTTGCCCACCGCATCCACGCCGCAGAGGGTGAAGCCGTAGGTCCCGTCCTCGGGGGCCTCCCAGACCACGGGGCCTTGGGGCGGCTGGGGGATGGGCCGTCCCCAGCTGCGTCCGCCGTCCCGGGTGACATAGAGGCGAAGGCCCTTGATCGGCGCCAGGCCGGTCTCCAGGACCTCCGTGCCCAGTTCGATGCGGCGGGTGTTCAGACGGGGCATCGCGTCGTCCGCCCGGGAGGGGATGGCCGGCAAGGCCAGGGCCAGGAGGGCAAGGGCGGCATTCAGCCTGGGCACGGCAGGCATTCTATCATCAGTCGCTGTGGGTGAGAAGCTCCGCCGAGCGGACCACCTCCATCAGCTCCTCGGGCGTGGAGGCCGCCAGCAGGCGTTCGCGCACGTAGGAGCTCCTCACCAGGTCGGCCACCCGGGCCAGGATCTGGATCTGGAGGCGGGGCTTGTCCTTGGGCGTGACGACGAGGAAGAAGAGTCGGGCCGGCTCGTCCTGTCCGGCCTGCATGGCGAGCCCCTCGCGCAGGCGGGCGAAGGCCAGGCAGGAGACCCCGGTGGCGTCCAGGCGCGCGTGGGGCACGGCCACCCCCAGGCCCAGGTAGGTGGGGACCTCCTGCTCGCGCTTCCAGGCGCCCTCCTCCACGGCGGCGGCCGGAAGGCCGGCGGGCAGGGCGTGGGAGAGGGCGTGGAGGACCTGGCGCATGTCGGAGGCCTGGAGGTCCAGGCGGATGGAGGCCGGGGCCAGGAGGTCGGCCAGGGAGACCCCGGCCTGGGCCTCGAACTCGTCGCCGATGCTTCCGACCAGCTCCTCCAGCACGTCCTCCAGGGCCAGGATGCCGGTGGCGGCGCCCTTCTCGTTGAGCACCACGGCCAGATGGGCCCGGGCCCGCTGGAACTCCCGCAGGGCCTGTTCCAGGCGGTCCTTCTCCTTCAGGGCCGGCAGGGGCCTCAGCGCGGCCCTCAGGTCCGGGGGCTGTCCCGGGGCGGCCAGGGAGGCGCGCCAGAGGTCCTTCACGTGGACCAGGCCTTCGGGCTTCGCCGGGTCCTTCCCGTAGGCCAAGAGGCGGGAATGGCGGCTGGCCCGCAGGCCCTCCGCGACCTTGTCCCAGGGGGTGTCCAGGGCGATGCGCTCGGCCTCGGCGATCGGATGCATGGCGTCCCGGGCCGTGAGCGTGCCGAAGTCGAAAAGGTTCTCGAACAGGAGGAGGCGGTCCAGGGAGAGGCCCCCCCGTCGCTCGGAGAGGCTGAGGATGAGCTTCAGCTCCTGCTCGCTGTAGGTTCCCTCGCCCCCGCCCTCCTTCCCCAGGCCCAGGAGCCCGAGCAGGAGGTCCCGGCAGGGGTTCAGGGCCTTCATGGGCAGGTAGAAGAGCCGGCGGCAGGTCTTGAGCACGCCGGCCGTGGCCAGCGCGACGGCCTCCGCGCGGCGGATGGCCAGGACCTTGGGCACCAGCTCCCCGAGCAGGATGTGGAGGAAGGTCAGCAGGCAGAAGGCCAGGGCGACGGCCAGGCCATGGGAGACCCCTTCGCGCCAGGGCATCTCGGCGGGCATGAGGCCGCGGAAGAGGCGGGCCAGGGCCGGCTCCCCGATCCAGCCCAGGCCCAGGCTGGCCACCGTCATCCCGACCTGGCAGACGGAGAGGTATTCGTCCAGGTGGCGGACGACCTCGCGAGCCCGGGCGGCCCGGCGGTTCCCCGCGCGGGCCAGCTCCTCCAGGCGGGTGGCCCTCACCTTGACGATGGCGTACTCCGCCAGCACGAAGAGGGCGTTCAGGGCGAGGAAGGCGGCGGTCAGGAGCAGGGACAGGAGCACGGGGGTCTCAGCGCATCGAGGCGGGCGGGACGACGGGCGGCACCCCGGGCGCCTCGGCCAGGCGGGTCAGCTCCAGGAAGCGCGGGTCCTTGAACAGGGACTTCAGCGTCACGTCGCTGCGGGCCTCCTTCATCTCCCGCATCCGCACCGCGTCGGTGGTCTCGAACTCGTAGAAGTGGCGCTTCAGGAGTGCCAGGGCCTCCTCGGGGAAGCCGCACATGGCCTTGATGCAGGCCCGGTTGTAGCACTGCTCCAGGCGGAAGGGCGCCGCGGCCGCCGTGGCCTGGGCCTCCTTGCATTTGCCCATCAGGTCCAGGCAGACGGCCCAGAAGACCTGGTTGTAGGGGTCCTCCGGCTCCAGGGCCATCGCCGCGTCCGCCCAGGGCTTCCAGTGGTCGGGCTTCTCCTCGGCCATCCAGTAGATGGCGAGGTTGCGGCAGCAGAGCGCGGTGGGGAAGGTCTCGGCCGACTGCTCCATCAGCTTGAGGCCCTCCTCGAACCGGCCCTCCCAGACCGTCATCTTCCCCAGGCCGTGCAGGGCCACCGCGCGGGAGAGCGGGTCCGTCCCCTTCCCGGTCAGTTCCAGGACGCGCCGGAAATGCATCTTGGCCTTGTCCCAGTCCCCGAACTGGTGGCGGTACAGCTCCCCGAGGTAGCGCTGGGGCACGGGGTCTTGGGGATCGAGGGCCTCGGCCCGGAGGTACTCGCGCTCGGCGGCGGGGTATTTCCCGTCGCGCTCGAGGACGGCGCCGCGCTCCACGGCCTGCTGGCAGGCGTCCCAGTCCGCGTCGGGCCCGCCGCCGGCACAGCCGCAGGAGGCGGCGGCGAGGGCCAGGCTAAGGAGCAGGCGAAGGTTTGGAGAGCTTCTGGATGGCATCGTCGAGAGGCCCGGCGAGGTCGGTGTCCTGGAAGGCCTTCCTCCAGTCGCGAAGGGTCTTGAGGTCCTTGGGCAGGGCGTCCTTGGCCTTTTCGGCCAGGGCCTTCAGGGCTTCCGCGGCCTGGATCACGGCGGGACAGCCCTTGAACTTCAATACCTCCCGGTAGGCCAGGGCGGTCTTGAGGACGTCGCCCTTGGACTCGGTGGCCTTGGCCTTCTCGTAGAGCCTGGCCAAGCGGTCCTCCAGGGCCTTGGCGTCCTTCTTGGCTTGTTCGAACAGGGCGCCCAGCTTGGGTTCGGTGAGGGCGCCGTCGACGCGGGCCAGCTCGTTGCCCCAGGGGTCCGTCATGACCAGGACGGCCGGCTTCTTGTCGAAGGCATAGGCCTTGAGGAGCTCCAGGTCCGCCGGGGGCAGGTCCTTCTCCGTCTTGGCGAAGGGGATCTTCACGAAGGCGTACTGCTTGGAGAGCTCCTGGGCGGCCTTGGTGCAGCAGAGGGTCCCCTGCTCGGACGGCTTGGTCTGGCAGTAGAGCAGGATGGGGGCGTCCTTGCGGAGGGCCTCCTCCCAGGAGGTCCATTGGACGTGGTAGGGGTTGGAGCCCGCGCCCCCCCCTCCACCCCCTCCCCCGCCGCCGCAGGTGGCGAAGGAGAACGGCGCCGGCAGGGCGGCCAGGACGAACAGGACGGGGAGGAGACGCTTCACGGAGGGGGAGTATAGCCGATCCCCGGCCTGCCCCGCAGGGCTAGATCGTGACGTTCAGGATGCGCCCGATGCCGCTCTGGGCGGCGGCGCTGGAGATGGCCGACTTGATGGCGGCCAGGTCGGCGGCCAGAACGGTCCCGATCATGGCCGCGTTGACGCGGTTGCCGAGCCCGCCCCCCGCACCGCCGCTCTCCTGCACGATGGGATTTCCGGCCGCGGCCATGGGTTCGATAGGGGTCATGGTATCTCTTCCCCATTTATCGGCTACCCTCCCCCGTTTCTGCACGGCGATTTCCGGGTCCTAGGCCCCGTTGAGGGCGTCGTCCTCGTCGAGGTAGGTCACGGTGGGGTCCGGGTGCTCCTTCAGGAAGGCCTGGTTCTCCGGCGTCAGGAAGGGTGTCAGGCGCTGGAGCAGGGATGCGGTGTCCTTCCCGAACTCCTCCCGCCACTGCCGGAATGCCGGGGCCAGCCGGACCGTGGCCTTGGTGCCGAAGATGCCCTTGGCCATGCCTGCCCAGAAGCCGTGGTCCGGGTCGGCCAGGAAACGCCGCGCGGCCTCGTCCAGCTGGGCCTCCAGGAGCTTCCCCCGGTAGGCCCGGGGAGCCAGGGGAGGTCCCCCCGCCGTGGCCGACGACAGGGCGAAGCGGGTCCTGGGGTCGTTGAGATCGTGCACCGCCCCGGCGATCCAGGTGAGGCTGTGGGCCTTCCCCCCCACCGAGCAGTTCTCCGTGGTGTCCCACTCCGGGACCTCCCTGAGGCTCTTCAGGTCGGGGTAGCGGCTGAGGACCTTCTTCAGCACGAAGGCGTTGTAGGCATTGATCCAGAGGGCGGCGAGATCCTCCCGTTTCAGGGTGTCTGGGTTCTCCCGGTCGAGGCGGGCCAGGTAGGCGTCCAGGTCCGCCTCGTGTTTCTTGAGGATCGGGTAGTCCACCTTCCCGTTCCGGACGCAGGTCTTGAGCAGGGTGTCCATGCGTCCGTGCGTGTCGGGATCCAGGCGGTTTCTTCCCCAGAGCGCGAGCCCCGCCACCAGCGCGAGGCCGGCGGCGGCCCATCCCCAGTGCTTCAGGGGCGACGTCTTGCGGGCCAGCTCCGCGTCGGCGCCGAAGGTGGTGCAGGCGTGGGCGATCTCCGAGGCCCGCTGGTAGCGCTGGGCGGGGTCCGACTGCAGGGCCTTGTGGATGATCTCGTCCAGGCGGGGATCCACCCCCGCGCGCGAGGAGGGAGGCGGGAACTTCCCGATGGGCAATTGGCCCGTGAGCGTCTCGTAGAACACCACCCCGATGGCGTAGATGTCGGCACGGTGGTCGGCCCCCTTCGTGGACTGGCGCGCCTCGGGCGCCATGTAGTCGGGCGTGCCCATGATGACCTGGGTGGA
>JAHFOU010000138.1 GCA_023261525.1 Planctomycetota bacterium
GCGCCGGGCGGGCTGCGGCCCGGCGGAGGCCGACGAGGTCGTCCAGGAGGTCTGGCTGGCCCTGCTGCGGGAGGATGTGCGGGGATTGCGGGGCATCGATCCCGCCCGGGGGATGAAACCCTACCTGAGCACCGCCGTCCTGAACGCCTCCCGGCGCTGGCTGCGGACGCGGGGGCGACGGCGGGAGCGGGACCTGTCCGCCGTGCCTCCCTCCCGGAGCCCCGAGGCCCCGGATGCGGCCTTTCTGGAAAGGGAGGAGGCTTCCCGCCTGGCCCGGATCCTGGAGACCCTTCCTTCCCGGGAGCGCCTGATCCTGGGCTGGGTCTATTGGGAAGGGCTTTCCTATGCCCAGGTCGCGTCCCTGCTCGGGATCTCGCCGAATGCCGTGGGACCCCTGCTCACCCGGGCCCGGTCCCTCGTCCAGGAGGGCCTGGGAAAAACCTGATTCCCCAGGCACGGGAGGGAGCCGCCGTGGGCTAGTATGGGCATGATGAATTCCTGCCCCGATCCCGGAATCTGGGTCTCTTGGGTCCAGGGGACCCTGCCGGAAGCGGACCGCCAGGTTCTGGAGGCCCATCTTTCAACCTGCCCCGCCTGCCAGGGGGAGATGGCCAGCCTGGCTTCCGCCATCCCCCAGTCCCCGGATGCCCCGCGGCAGGAGGCCTGGCGGGCGCTTCTCCGGAAGAGGCAGGCTCCCTTCTGGCGCCCCCTCTCGGCCGCCGCGGCGGTCCTCCTGGTGGCGGCGGGATGGCTGGTCTGGGGCCCTTCCCGGCAGCCGGACGGACCCTCCTCCATCTCCCACGGGCCCTTGGCCGCTCCGGCGGACCTCCCGGCTCCTTGCGTGGCTTCCACCGGAGGCCCCGGGTTGCGTCAGGCCTCGGGTCGCCTGGACATCCTTCTCGGCCGGAGCGCGGAGGTCTCCCTGGAGGCAGGGGCGCGCGGGCGCGTCCTTCCGTCGGGTCCGGGATTCGAGCTCCAGTGCGGGACCGCACGCGCCGAGGCCGTGGACACGGCCTTGCGCTTGACGGTGCCCGGCCAGGCAGGGGAGCTGGAGCTTCTGGGGGGCAGCCTGGTCCTGGAGGTGGCAGAGGCAAGCCGGGTCCAGGCCTCGGCCTTTTTCCTGTCCGAGGCCTTCGCCGGGGAGCCCTCCTGCCGTTTCCTGCTCGAGCGGGGGAAGGCCTTCTGGGTGCGGGACGGCGAGCGCCATCCCGTGGAGGCGGGCACCGGCTTCCGGTGGGGGGCGGACGGCCCGTCCCCGGATCCCTGGCGCCCCTTCTCCGGCACGGGATGGCGGAGCCTCGCCGGCATGCCGCTGCAACTGAGGGACGGGGTGCACCCTCTTCCCGGCCCGCCGCGGGACGGGGCCTTCGTGGCGGAGTTCCTGGTGCGCAAACGGGTCCCCGCCGCCGAGGCGGACCTGCTCTTCACGGCGGGAGGGAAGTCCTGGCGCCTCCCCCTGGGCGCCCAGCTTCCCGCCGGCGAGGGATGGGTGAGGCTGAGGCTGGAGCAGGGGGGCTCCCGTGTCCGCTTCCTGGCGGCGGGGGCCGAGATCTTCTCGGCCCAGGGCGCCCAGCTCGAGACCTTCCTCCATCCGGTTCCCACCGGGGAGGCCCTGGCCCTGCGCGCCTGGGGCGGCGATGTCGAGATCGGGGAGGTCCGGTGGCGGGAGTGAGAGGCCTGGTCCTCCTGGTCGTGGTGGGGGTCCTCGGCGTCCTGATGGTGTTTGCGGTGGCCTTCGTGACGATCACCCAGTTGGAGAGGAAGGCTTCCCAGCAGCGCCTGTGCGCCACCAAGGCCCTGTTCCTGGCCCGGTCGGGCCTGGAGGACGCGATGGCCCGGCTGTCGGCTGGGCAGGACCCGGAGACCGACGGGAACCGCTATCGCGGCGAGGATTGGAACGCCGACGGGGTGCTGAACGCGGGGCCCGAGGAGGCGGGGGGGGAGGTCTACCGTCCGGGCCGGCTGGACACGGACGCCTGCCCCGTCGCCGATGCCCTGCGTCCGAGCTTCTTCCGCGTCGCGGGAGGCAATCCCGGAACGCTGTCCGTGGACGGCCGCCTGCGCGGGTACTCGGGGCGCCTCGCGGGCGATGCGTACTCCCTGAAGGTCTCCTCCTGCGAAGGGCTCTACGTGAACGGCGGCGACCCCACGGCACCCGCCTCGGCGGGATACAATGCGGTCCTGCGTCGCATCCTCGGGAATCTCGCGGAGGCCCTGGACCGGGAACGCCTGTCCCAGATGGTCTGGCACGAGGACGACGAGTACTGGGAGGAGACGGACGTCCACCTTGCCGCGGACGACGCCGATCCCGTGGACCAGACGGACGGCTGGAAGCTGGTCGACCTCAGGCCGGCGGACGGCTGGCGGAGCTGGGAGCAGGTGAGGGACCTGGCGCTCGGGGGGAGCCAGGCCAAGGTGGACGCCTTGAGGCCCTACCTGGCCCTTCATGCCTGGGTGGACCGGAAGGTGGTGGCGCCGAACGCCAGCCCTGCCCTGGAAGGCCGGAGCTATTCCAGCTGGGCCGACCTGAAGCTCGACCGCACGCCGGGCGTCTCGGGGAGCCGCGCTCCGGATTTCGAGCGCATCGGGGGGCGCATCGTCGGCAGGGCGCCCGTGAGCCTGGCCTGGGCCTCGAGCCGCTACCCCGTCCTGGTGGCGCTCACCGCCGGGCTGAAGGGGCTCTACCTCGACGAGTCCAGCGCCAGCCCGATTGCCCAGGGCGACCTTGTGGGGACCCTGCGCGCGACGGCGGAGCTGCCCTGCACCTGGGACCTTCAGGACGACGCCCACGTCATCGCCCAGTCCATCCTCGACAGCCGCTGGCAGGCCTGGAGCAGCTGGCAGGCCTGGGACGAGTATTGCGAGAGCCTGCCTCTGGGTGTCTCGTGCGACGAGGTTTCCGAAGCCCGCGCCGCCTACAACCAAGCCGTCTACCTCTACCATGACGATCCGACGCCCGCCCGACTCGCGGCCATGAATGCGGCCGCCTCCGCCCTTTCCGCCGCCCTAGCCGCCTTCCCCGCCGCCCAGGCCAAGCGGGATCTCTTGAAGGCCAACTTCAACCCGAACAGCGATCTCAACAAGTGCAACCCCTGCGCCCCCCTTTGGCGGGCCGTGGACAAGAGCGATCTCCTGGCCTACTCCACGGAGTTCGCCCTCCTGGGCAGCCCTCTGTGCGAGGTGGAGAGCCTGGGGAGGGTCCTGGACGGGAAGGGGCGGCTGATGGCAAGTGCCACGCTTCGCTCGACCCTGTCCACGGCCGAGCGGTGCCGTCTCACCACCCAGAAGGAGTTCGTCTGCGAGGATCTGGGGCGCCTGGATGTCGCCGGGGACGAGACCGCGCCGCGCGTGCCCGGGGGAAGCGGTCCCTTCGTCAGCGCCAGCGCCGGGTTAACCCCCACCTGGGGACAGGCTCTGCCCGGCCTCGGAGGTCGCGGGGCCGGTCTCCAGACCTATCCGGAGCCCTGCGTGGACGATGGGACGGGGCTTGCCCTGCATCCGGCGGACTACGATGGGAGCCTCCAGCTGGCCACCGTGGAGACGGCGGTGGGCGACCTGTACGGCGTGAGCGGGACGCCCGCCCAGGAGATGAAGTGCCTGACCCATTTCGATACGTCCATGGATCTGGACCTCTTCCATGATGCGGCAGGCGGCGCCAACCAGACGGACCTGCTCCAGGTCGCCCGTGGCGAACTGGGAAGGAGCCTCTTCGATGCTGCCAAGCCCAACACCCTCTACCCGGACGGGTGCTACAGCGAGAAAGACAGGGCCCCGTCCTTCCTGGACAAGGGGAATGCGCACCCCTATCACGGCATGCTCTCGTTCTGGATCAAGCTGAACCACGGCGATCCGGTGGGCTCCGTCCTGAGGGGACATCCCTACGTCATCCGGACGAATTTTTCGACCGGAGGGTATGCGGGAGGGTTCAGTCCCGACCAGTTCTTCTTCCTCGGCCATGCATTCCAGCGCGGCACCGTCCTGGTCGCACCATCCTCCAATCTCGTCCAGCAGTTCGAGATCGGGCACAACACGAGTGATGTCGGCAATGAGCACCGGCACGATGTTCCGCGAAGCACCCTGCCCCATCGCTGGTGCCTCTATACGACCTGCTGGGACTTCGGCAGGGCCAGCAACCAGGGGACTTGGATTTTCGAAGCGGGGGCCGTCGTCGTGGACGATGGAGTTGGTTTCGGAAACTCGGATACCTACTCCGGGATCAACGACTGGACCCTGGCTTCGGATATCACGCAGGACGACCGGTACGGGCCCCACAGGACGTCCCTGGGGGGCGGGAGGCCGGCGGAGGAGCTGGACATCAGCCTGGTGACGGGGTCCGGGGCCGACGCGACCCTCGACGAGTTCGCGATCTGGGATTTCGGAGACGGCGGCACGGATGCCCACCACACCTGTCCGCAGACCTGGGTGCTGGCCTCCACCCGGTACAAGGAGGGCCGCTACTACAAGGAATCGGACTATGCCGGCCTCACCGCATCCGCCGGGATGAACAAGGCGGGACAGTACTTCAGCCCGCCCATCCGTCTGGGTGTCGGGGCCCGCATCCTGGGGCTGTCCTGGAGCCAGAACGTCCCCCGTGGGCTCCGCGGGCCGCTCGAGCAGGGCCGCCGGCCTGGGCTGGACGGCGACAATCCTCCCGACGGGCGCATTGTCTTCGAGCTGGCGGATGCCGCCGGCACGGACTACCTGAGGAACCTGGGCGGACGGGCCGTGGACCGCCTCTTCATCAACCCGGCGCTGAGCCCGGTGGGGGAGCAGGTCGGCGTTCCCTTCCGTCTCCACGCGGTCTTCCAGCCCAACCTGGATCCCGCCACGATGCAGGACTCCCCCCTGATCGAACCGATGGTCCTGGACGACGTGACCGTCACCTACCGTCTCCCCGGCGGGGTGAGGCTGCTGGCCTGGGATCGTCCATGAAGCGCGCGAGCGGCCTGGCCCTTCTCGTGGTGGTCGGCGTCCTCGGCGTCCTGGCCCTGCTGGCCGTGGCCTTCGTGACCCTGGCCCAGCTGGAGCGGAAGGCCTCCCAGCAGCGGGTGAATGCCACCAAGGCCTTCTTCCTGGCCCGCTCCGGACTTGAGGATGTCCTGGCCCGCACGGCACAGGCGCAGGATCCCGAGGCGCCCGCCAGCCGCTACCTTGGGGAGGACTGGAACGGCGACGGCGTGTTGAACGCCGGGCCCGAGGAGGCGGGAGGGGAGGTCTACCGGATCGGGAAGCTGGATCTGGACGCTTGCCCCGTCGCCGACGCCCTGCGCCCGAGCTTCTGCTGCGTGGCGGGGGGCAATCCCAGGACGCTGGCGGTGGACGGCCGCCTCCGCGGCTACACGGGGCAGTTGTCCGGAGAGGGCAACCAGTACGCGGTGAGGAGCCTGGGTGGCGGGATCTACGTGAACGGGGGAGACCTCACCGTCCCCGGCCAGGGCTACAGCCTCGTGCTGAGGCGCATCCTGGGGACCCTGGCCGAGGCCCTGGACCGGGAGGACGGCGCGGGCGACGGGGCACCCACGGGCCGGGCCCACGGGGAGTGGCTGGTGGACGCGAGGCCCGCCGGCGGCTGGGCAAGCCTGGCGGCCATTCGCGCCGAGGCATCGCGCCAAGGCACCCTCGCCCAGGTGGAGCCCCTCCTGCCCTACCTCACGACCTCGGCCTGGGTGGACAGGAAGGTGATCCGCCCGAATGCGACGGCGGGCCTGGAGGGCCTGAAGCCCCAGACCTGGGTGGACATCCGACTCGGCACCCAGGCCGGCGGCGCCCCGACGCGCTCAGCGCCGGGCTTCGAACTGGCTGCATCGGGGGGGGTGCTGGGGCGGGCGCCGGTGGATCTGGCCTGGGCACGGCGTCGCCGACCGGTCCTGATCGCCCTGATGGCCGGCCTCAAGGGGATCTACCTGGACGAGGGAACCTGCACGGGGCTGGGCGATGGGCTGGACAACGTCGGCACCCTGAGGTCCGTGGAGGTCGAGCTGGACTGGGCCCAGCCCACGGACAGCTGCCGACGGGCCGCCGACCGGCTGCTGGCCTGCACCAGCGACCTCATGACCTGGCAGGACTGGGACGCCCTCTGCAACGGCATCTCCTTCACCGGCACCACGGATCAGGTCCAGGTCCGTCGGGATATCCTCAAGGCCAACTTCAACCCCAACAGCGATCTGAACAAGTTCAACCCGGATCCTTCCCTGGCCCGGCTCTCCGACAAATCGGATCTCCTGGCCTACTCCGCCGAGTTCAACCTGGTTCCGCGAGGGGATCTCAGGGTGCTCTCTCTGGGGCGGGTGCTGGACGCCTCCGGCCGGCTCCTGGCCCAACGCCAGCTCGGGATGGAGCTGGGCGGGGATTCCCTGGTCCGGCTTACGGCCCAGTCGGAGTTCGTCGCCGGTGACCTTGGGCGCCTC
>JAHFOU010000139.1:0-4538 GCA_023261525.1 Planctomycetota bacterium
CAGTACGCGGAGGACTGGACCGTGGAGCGCATGCTGGAGCACACGACCACGGCCATCCGCCATGCGGTGAAGCTGGGCTTGAACGTCATGTACGTCACCGAGGACACCACCCGGGCCCACCCCGACACCCTGCGCAGGCTCTACACCGCCGCCATCCGGGAGGGCGCCTCCCGCCTCTGCTTCTGCGACACCGTCGGACACGCCACGCCCGAGGGGGTGGCTGCCCTGATCGGCTGGGGGAAGTCCCTGGTGGCCGAGCTGAAGGCGGACGTCGGGATCGACTGGCACGGGCACCGGGACCGGGGCCTGGACCTCCCGAACACGATCGCGGCGATCTCGGCCGGGGCCTCCCGGGTGCACGGGGCCGCCATCGGGATCGGCGAACGGGCGGGCAACACGCCCATGGAGCTCATCCTGGTGAACCTGAAGCTGCTGGGCTGGATCGACCAGGACCTGAGGCGGCTTCCCGAGTACTGCCGGGCGGCCTCCGCCGCCTGCGGCGTGCCCATCCCCTCCAACTATCCCGTGGTCGGCGCCGACGCCTTCGAGACCGGCACGGGGGTGCATGCCGCGGCCGTGATCAAGGCCCTGCGCAAGAACGACGCCTGGCTGGCCGACCGGGTCTACTCGGGCGTGCCGGCGGGGGAGTTCGGCCTGTCCCAGCGGGTCCGGGTGGGGCCCATGTCGGGGAAATCCAACGTGGTCTTCTGGCTGGAGAAGCACGGCTTCGAGGCCTCGGAGGCCCGGGTGGACCGCCTCTTCAAGGCGGCCAAGGCCTCGCCCCGCCTGCTGACGGACGAGGAGCTCCGGGCCGCCGCGGCCGCCGGCTAGGCGCTTTTCCGGAAGACGGCGATCTCCTGGGATCCCCAGCGTCCGCCCTGGGATAGGATCAGGGCATCCAGGCCGTAGAGCGCCAGCACCGCCGCGGTTTCCAGGGGGCGGGCCAGGGGGCTGCGGGCCCGGGCCAGGTTCCAGATCCCCCGGAAGGTGGCCCGGGAGGCCCAGTGCGCGAAATTGTCCGGGCGGTTGGCCAGTGCGAAGATGGCACGCCGCCGACGCCTGACCAGCCCCTGGGACTCCAGGACCCGGGCATAGGAGGCCCAGGTCCGCCTGCGGATATGGTCTGCGTCGCGGCACTGCTGGGCAAAGGTGTCCGCCACGACCAGCAGCCCTCCTGGTGCGACGGCCGACGAGAGCGCGGTGAGGGCCCGTTCGAAGAGGGCATCCTCCCTCAGGTAGAAGAGGACGTCCAGGGCACAGACCAGGTCGTAGGTCTCCCCCGGGGCAGGCGTCCAGGCGGCCAGGTCCGCCACCCTCAGGTCCGCGTCGGGGGCGATCCGCCTTGCCCGATCGATCACCGAGGGGACGAGGTCCAGCCCGGAGATGCGGCCGACCCCCTGGCGCCGCCAGGTCCCCAGCAGCCACCCGTGCCCCACCCCGGCGTCCAGGCATCGGCGTCGCGCCGGGGGCGGGAGGTCTTCGCTGCGGAGGGCCGAAGCCAGGGCCCGGGCCTTGGCCCGGAACAGCCCCTGGTTGTAGCGTTCCCCCAGGGAGGAATTCCCGAACGCCGCCAGGGTCCCGGCGGCGGCCCGTTTGTCCCAGGGTTCCAAGACGAACGGGATGGGAGGTTGACGTTCCATCGCTCGATCCGCGAGAATCCCCGATTCCACAGGGGAGCGCAATGAAGATCCGAGACCTGCTTGCCGGGGGCCGTCCCGTCTTCTCCTTCGAGTTCTTCCCGCCCAAGGACGAGGCGGGGGAGGGCGCGCTCTTCCGCGCCATCGCCGAGCTGAAGCCCCTGTCCCCGGCCTTCGTCTCCGTGACCTACGGGGCGGGGGGCTCCACCCGCGACCGCACCCTGGCCCTGGTGGGCCGGATCCAGAGCGAGATGGGGCTCTTGGCCATGGCCCACCTGACCTGCGTGGGCGCCTCCCGCACCGAGATCGCCGGGGTGCTGGACCGCCTCAAGGCCCTCGGGATCGAGAACGTCCTGGCCCTGCGCGGGGATCCTCCCAAGGGGGCTTCCGCCTTCGTCCCCTCGGCCGGGGGCTTCGCGCACGCGAACGAGCTGGCCGGCTTCGTCCGCGGGGGCTGGCCCTTCTGCATCGGGGGGGCCTGCTATCCCGAGGGGCACCCGGAGTGCCGGGACCTGACGCGCGGGATCGAGCACCTCAAGCTCAAGGTCGCCGCCGGGGCGGACTTCCTCATTACCCAATTGTTTTTCGATAACGCCGATTACTTCGCCTTCGTGAAACGGGCGCGGGCGGCGGGGATCTCCGTGCCCATCGTGCCCGGCCTGATGCCGGTGACCAACCTCCAGCAGGTCCAGCGCTTCACGGCGATGTGCGGGGCGAGGATCCCGGAGGACCTTCTCGGGCGCCTGAAGGCGGCGGGGGAGGATCCCGCGGCGGTCCAGCAGGTGGGCGTGGCGCACGCGACGGCCCAGGCCCGGGCCCTCCTGGAGGGCGGGGCGCCGGGGGTCCACTTCTACACGCTCAACAAGTCCGCGGCGACGCGGGAGGTCTTCCGGAGCCTGTTGCGCTAGAGCCTCCGCCGGGCCCAGGCCATGGCCTCGTCCCGGGAGTTGATCCGCCCCTCCAGCTGCTCCTCCTCCAGCGCCTTGAGGATCTCGCCCATCTTGGGGCCTGGCGCCATGCCGAGCGTGACGAGGTCGTGCCCGGTCAGGAGCTTGGCCGGCTTCAGCTTCTCCACCCCGAACTCCGCCTTCTTCGAGACGCAGAAGTCGTAGAAGTCCAGCTTCCCGTGGGAGCCCTTGCAGTCCGCCACATAGAGCGCCAGCAGCTCCTCGAAGCCCTCGGCGGCCAGGAACCGCTTCAGCGTGGAGAGGCGCATGTTCGGCGTGTCCTTCCAGCGCAGGTGCTCGGCGACCAGGTACTCCACCCGCTCGATCACGGCGTTGGGGAACTTCAGGCGCTGGAGGATGGCTACCGACATCTCCGCCCCCACGCGGTCGTGATTGTTGAAGCGGATGCGGTCGGCCCGCTGGAAGGTCGCGGGCTTGGCCACGTCGTGGAGGAGGCCGCCCAAGGCCAGGGTGAGCGAGGCGTCCGGCGGGAGGTGGTCCAGGACCAGCATCGTATGGAGGAATACGTCGCCCTCGGGATGGAACTCCGGGGGCTGTTCCACGCCCTTCATGGTCTCGACCTCGGGCAGGAAGACGCCCATCAGGCCCAGGTCGCTGGTCCGGCGCAGGGCCTCCGCGCGGCGGGGGGAGAGGAGCATCTTGCTGAGCTCCTGCTGGATGCGCTCGGGGCTCACGGTGGCCAGGAGCGCGGCGTCGCGGCGCACGGCCGCGGCGGTGGCGGGATCCACCCCGAAGCCCAAGAGGCCGGCGAAGCGGGCCGCCCTCAGGAGACGGAGATGGTCCTCCCGGAAGCGGAGGCCCGGGTCGCCGATCGCGCGCAGGCGCTTGGCCTTCAGGTCGGCCAGACCGCCGACATAGTCCACCACCTCTCCCGCCAGGGGGTCCAGGAAGAGGCCGTTGACCGTGAAGTCCCGCCGCTGGGCGTCGGCCTCGGCGTCCCCGAAGGAGACCGAGTCCGGATGGCGCCCGTCGGAATAGGCCCCCTCGGCCCGGAAGGTGGCCACCTCGACCGGGCCCGACTCCGTGACCACGACCACCACCCCGAAGGCCGCGCCCACGGCCACGGTCCTGGGGAAGAGGGCCTGGACCCGCTCGGGGCGGGCGTCCGTGGCCACGTCGAAGTCCTTGGGGACGGCGTCCAGCAGGAGGTCGCGCACGCAGCCACCGGCGAGGAGGGCGCGGTGCCCCGCTTCCCTCAGACGTGCGCAGATCGCCGCCGCCTGACGGGCCGGCGCCGTATCGGGCAGGCGGGGGGCGGTCATCGCTTCCGCCGGGCGTCCAGGAGGCGCTTGAGCTCGACGGCCAGGGCCGTCCCCAGGACGTCGAAGCGGCAGATCGCCACGGTATGGACGCCGTGACGGCGGATCCCCTGGGTCTCGGCCGGGATCCTGAGCGGCCGGGTCAGCCCGGGGACCGGCAGGGACAGGGTGATGGGCCCTTCCGGCCGGAAGTCCGACGGGACGGCCAGGGAGCATCCGTTCAGGCTCATCGTGAGCACGCGGACCCCGTAGCGCATCAGCTTGAGGCGCTTGCCCTGCTCGGTGCGGACGGCCTCGGCCGTGAAAGGCTCGATGGGCGGGGCGCTCTCGGGGGTCTCCTCCCGCCGTGCCGGCGCCGTCTCCAGGGTGGCCTCGACCGCGCCGGCCAGGTCCTCGAAGTCCGTGGGGCGTTCCAGGCAGACCGCCGCGCCCTCGGGCCCCCGGGTCCGGCCTTCCGCCAGGAGGGCGATGAAGGGGAGGCCGGGGAAGGGCGTCTCCCCGTCCGGAAGGTCCCAGATCATCAGGTCGGGACGCCCCCAGCGCGCGGTCCGCTCCGCCGCCTGGGGGGCGGAGCAGGCCAGGGTGTCGCAGCCCATCTCGTGGAGGCGGTCCCGGAGCATCTCCCCCAGGGGCTCGTCGGCCGTCAGCACCAGGATGCGCCGGGTCATGCGTCC
>JAHFOU010000139.1:4548-6399 GCA_023261525.1 Planctomycetota bacterium
CGCTGGATGCGGATGCGCTCCTGCTCGGCCACATAGCGCGTCAGCAGGACGATGGAGGAGACGCGGTCGGCCTCCCGCGCCACGTCCAGGAAGGAGACCCCGACCTTCACGAAGCGCTGGCGGAGGCGGGATTTCCGGGAGCGGACGACGCCCCGCAGGACCAGGGGGGCCTGGCCCTCGCCCAGGACCAGGCTCAGGCCCACCGTCTGGCCCACGGGGAAGCTCCCGACTTCGGATTTCGGCACCGCCAGGCCGATGCCGGTGGCGCTGAGGTCCTCGGCAGGGGCCTCCAGGATGCCCTTGAGGGAGCCCCCGATGCCCCAGAGTCGGACCTTGAGCGGGGGGCGGACCCAGTCCCTCAGGCGGTAGGCTCCCCGCCGTTGGATCGGCTCGAGGCCGTCGGGGGTGTGCAGGACCCAGGCCTCTCCCCCCAGGGCCGGGGGGAGGGTGCGGACCGCCGTGAGGCGGCTGAGGAAGGCGAAGTGGCGGATCCCCAGTTCGAAGGAGACGGAGAGGGGGGTGTGCAGGGGGACAGGCAGGGGCTTCCCCGTGGAGAGCCTGGGCGACTTCACCCAGAAGGAGGCCCCACCGGGCTGGAGGTCCCGGGGGCAGGGGGAGAGCGTCTCGGGGAAGCGGATGCCGGAGAGGTCCAGGCGCAGCCTCAGGGGGATCCTTGCCGCGAGGGCCTGCTCCAGCGCCTCGGGATAAGGCATAGGCGGGATTGTAGCCCGCCGTTGCGGATTTGCCATCCTGCCGGCTATCCTGATTCCAGACGTGCCTCCCCCCAAGGAAACCCTGACCGTACGCAAGGAGCGCGTCCTGCTCATGGGCGTCCTCCTGCCCGGGGAGGAGGAGCCCGAGCCGCTCGGCGAGCTGGCCGCCCTGGTGGAGTCGGCGGGCGGGGTGATCGCCGGGCGCATGCTGCAGTCCCGCCCCGGGCCGGACCCGGCCACCTACGTGGGCAAGGGCAAGACGGCGGAGCTGAAGCGCCTGGCCCTGCTGGAGAAGGCCGACGCCGTGGTGGCCGACCACGAGCTGACCTCGGCCCAGGTGAACAACCTCGAGAAGGCCCTCGACCTGCGCGTCTTCGACCGCTCCGAGCTGATCATGGACATCTTCGCCATCGGGGCGAAGAGCCAGGAGGCCAAGCTCCAGGTCGAGCTGGCCCAGCTCCAGTACGGGATGACGCGCCTGAAGCGGGCCTGGACCCACCTGGACCGCATCGGCGGCGGCATCGGGGCCCGCGGCGGCGTCGGCGAGACCCAGCTCGAGATCGACCGCCGCCTGGTCCGCCGCCGCATCGGCCTCCTGCAGCAGTCGCTCTCCCGCATCCAGGCCCGCCACGCGGCCGAGGCCTCCACCCGTGCCGAGACCTTCGCGGTCTGCCTGGTGGGCTACACCAACGCGGGAAAGTCCATGCTCATGCGCCGGCTTACCGGCTACGAGGCCCGCTCCGAGGACCGCCTCTTCTCCACCCTGGACACCCGGACCCGGCGCGCCCTCCTGGATCATGAGGTCCTGGTCAGCGACACCGTCGGCTTCATCCGCAAGCTCCCGCACCGCCTGGTGGCGTCCTTCCGGGCCACCCTCCAGGAGGTGCTCTCGGCCGACCTCCTCCTGCACGTGATCGACGCCTCCTCCCCGGACGCCGGCCGCCAGGCCGAGGCGGTGGAGGAGGTGCTCGCGGAGATCGGGGCCCGGGCCCCGATCTGGCGGGTCTGGAACAAGATCGACCGCCTGGACGGCCTGGACCGCGCGGCCCTGGGGGGCCACCGCCTCTCGGCCCTCTCGGGCGAGGGGGTGGGGGCGCTCCTGGAAGCCGTGGACGCGGAGGCCGGCCGGGGGCGCAAG
>JAHFOU010000140.1 GCA_023261525.1 Planctomycetota bacterium
CACCACCGTCGCCGTCCTCATCCTCGTCCTGGTCGGCCTCCTCTACTGGACCAAGGCCAGCGGCGGCGGCGAGATGGACCATGTCTTCGCCCTCGGCCGGGCCGGCGCCTTCCTGATGGGCGCCATCTTCTCGGCCACGGTCGGCTTCGTCGGGATGCGCCTGGCCACCCTGGGCAACCTGCGCGTGGCCGCGGCCGCCCCCGTGGGCTTCGGCAAGGCCCTCATGCTGGGCTACCGCACCGGGACCATCACCGGGATGCTGACGGACGGCCTGGGCCTGCTGGGCGGGACCCTGATCTTCATGGCCTACGGCGAGCACGCCTATGAGGCCCTCCTGGGCTTCGGTTTCGGCGGCACCCTGCTGGCCCTCTTCATGCGCGTCGGCGGCGGCATCTTCACCAAGGCGGCGGACGTGGGCGCCGACCTGGTCGGCAAGGTCGAGCAGAACATCCCCGAGGACGACCCCCGCAACGCCGCCACCATCGCCGACAACGTGGGCGACAACGTGGGCGACTGCGCCGGCATGGCCGCCGACATCTTCGAGAGCTACGAGGTCACCATCGTGGCCGCCATGATCCTGGGCTGGGCCTGCTTCGGGCACGTCGGGGTGCTCTTCCCCATCCTGGTGCGCGCCATCGGCGTCTTCGCCTCCATCATCTCCACCTACCTGGTCCGCGCCGGCGACAAGGGCTCCGTGGCCTCGGCCATGAAGTCCATCAACTTCGGCTTCATCGTCGGCTCCTTCCTCTCCATCGTGGGCTTCCTGATCCTGGGCTACTACTACCTGCGCTTCAGCCCGGACAAGGTGCCGGGCGGCGCCTCCGGCGAGACCTGGAACAGCATCTCCCACCTGGGCTACTGGTTCAACTTCGGGCAGGTCGGCCTGGACATGCGCCCCGCCTACACCTGCTTCATCGGCGTCATCCTCTGCATCCTCCTGAACAAGGTGACGGAGTACTACACGGGCACCGAATACTCCCCCGTCAAGAACCTGGTCAAGAACTGCACCACCGGCCACGCGACCAACATCATCGAGGGCCTCGCGGTGGGCATGGAGTCGGCCGTCTGGACGGCCATCGTGCTCTGCGCCGCCATCTTCGCCTCGGTCACGGTCTACGCCGGGACCAACCCCGTCTTCATCGCCTATGGCGTGGCCATGTGCGGGATCGGCATGCTCACCCTGACCGGCAACACCATCTCCATGGACGTCTTCGGCCCGGTGGCGGACAACGCCAACGGCATCGGCGAGATGGGCTACGACAAGAAGGCCATGGGCGAGGAGAAGTACAAGGAGGCCCGGCAGATCCTGGCCGACCTCGACGCCGTGGGCAACACCACCAAGGCCGTCACCAAGGGCGTGGCCATCGGGTCCGCCGTCATCGCGGCCGTCTCCCTCTTCGCGTCCTACATCACCGTGATCGGCTCCGGCGGAGGCGGCGAGAAGGACTCCATCCCCGTCGCCCTCTTCAACGCGGTGGCCGGCCTCCTGTCCGTGTCGGATCCCAAGCTCCTCATCGGGATGCTGCTCGGAGGCGCCGTGCCCTTCCTATTCTCCTCCATGACCATCCGGGCCGTGGGCCGCGCGGCCTACCTCATCGTGAACGAGTGCCGGATCCAGTTCCGCGACAAGGCCATCTGGGAGGGCACCAAGAAGCCCGACTACGGCCGCGTGGTGGCCATCTGCACCGCGTCCGCCCAGAAGGAGCTCATCGGGCCGGCCTTCCTGGCCGTCTTCGCCCCCATCCTGGTCGGCTTCCTGCTGGGGCCCATCGCCCTGGCCGGCTTCCTGGCCGGTTCCATCGTGGTGGGCCAGCTCATCGCCAGCTTCATGTGCAACTCGGGCGGGGCCTGGGACAACGCGAAGAAGACCGTCGAGGACGAGCCCCGCGATGCCGCGAAGAACACGGGCAAGGGCTCGGAGAAGCACAAGGCCTCGGTCACCGGGGACACGGTGGGCGACCCCCTCAAGGACACCTCGGGTCCGGCGGTCAACCCCCTGCTCAAGGTCATGAACATGGTGTCCATCCTGACGGTCCCGCTGATGCTGGTCTATGACAAGCAGGTGGTGGACGCGGTCCAGGCCGCGGCCCTGAAGGCGGGCTACACGCTTCCGGCCTCGTTCCAGTACCAGCCCTCCCACGGCGGGCTCTGGATGGGCGCGGTGGTGATGTCGGTGGCGGCGCTGTGGTGGGCGATCTGGCAGTCCAAGAAGGACCAGGGCGAGATCGGCGCGTAGTTCCCATGGAAGAAGCCGTCCCGGATCCCGAGTCCCGGCCCGACCTCAACGTCCTGGACATCCTGGTCCAGAACACCACCCGGACCCGCCTGGACGACCTCCTCAAGCAGGGCAAGGAGAGCCTCCTGGTCCTGAACAAGTCCAATGTGGAGGCCATGATCACCCAGGCGGTCATGACCGCCGTGGAGCGCCGCTCCCAGGACCGGGTCTCCCGGGCCCTCCAGCAGGAGGCCGAGCGCGAGAAGCAGAGGATCGGGCAGATGATCGCCGAGCATGAACGCGCCCTGGCGGACAAGGAGCTCCTGGTTGCGGACCGCGCCCGTCTGGAGACGGAGCTGTCCGAGATGCGCAAGGGCATGGACGAGAAGCTCCAGGCCCTGGAGAAGGAGAGGAAGGTGCTGATCCAACAGTCCAAGTCCGAGCTGGACCGCCTGATGGTCTCGACGCGCCAGGATTCGGCCAAGATGTCGGAGCTCCAGGCCCATGCGGAGCGCGTCGCCGAGGAAGGCCGGCTCTTCCGGGAACGCCTGAGGGAGACCGAGCTTCGTTGGGAGTCGGAGCGCGAAGCCTGGACCTCGGCCCAAGCCGAGGCGACCCTGGAGCAGGCCGCCCTGCACGAGGCGCTTGCGGTCCGCACTGGCGAGGTGGAAGCCCTCCAGGCGCGCGTGGAAGCGGAGGGGAAGGCCTCGGCTGAGAAGACCGCCCTTCTGGAGGAGCGCGTCCGTTCCACGGACACGGCCCTGGATTCCGAACGCAAACGGGCCGTCGAGGCCGCCCGCGTCAGCGCGGAGACGATCCATACCCTGGAGGAGCGCGCGCGCGCTTCCGAAAGGATCCGGGATGCGGAGCGGGCTCGCGAGGCGGCCTTGCAGGAGGGCCTGAAGCAGGAGCTCGAAGTCTCCCGCAAGGAGCTTTCCTCCCGCTCCTCGGAGTGGGATGCAGCCCGCACCCGGGCCAACGAGGCCCTCCGGGCCGCCGGCGAGAAGGCCGCGGCCCTCCAGGAGCGCCTGGATGCCGCGGAGCAGGCCCTGGAGGCCCTCCGTCGCCAGGCGTCGGCGGAACAGGGGACCCTCCGGTCGGAACTGGCCATGCTGCGCGAGACCCTGGGCTCCCGCGAGGAGGCCCTGGAGTCCGAGCGCAGGCTCCACGCCGAGACCAGCGCCCAGGCCAAGGACCGCCAGGCCCGACTCCTCCAGGAGCGCCTGCAGGCCGTCCAGGGGAACCGGGATTCCGCCCGGGCCGCCCGGGAGCGCGCCCTGGCCGAGCAGGCCCGCCTGGAGGCCGAACTGGCCCAGGCCCGGGAGGCCCACCTGGCCAGGACGGCCGAGCTGGAGCGCCAGCGCCAGCAGTTCTCCTCCACCCTGGAGGGGCTGAACCAGGACGCCAGGACCCTGGAAGAGCAGGTGAGGGCCCTTCAGGAGGCGCGCCGGGCCGTCCAGGCCAGCCAGGCCCATGCCGCGGACGAGGAGCGTCGCATGGAGACCGAGCTGGCGCGGGCCCAGGAGGCCCTGGCCGCCCTTCCGCCGGCGAGCCGCGGTACGGAGCAGGTTGGCGGCTAGCGCTTCGGTTCAGGTTCTCGAAAACCAAGGCCGGGGTCCCGAAAGGGGTTCCGGCCTTTTTGTTTAGGGAATTGGGCTGTCGCCGCCCAGCGTCAGAGGGATTTTGGAGGAAGCTTTTCCATGATAACCAGGAAGAGCGTGGCGATCGGTCCCAACAATAAAGAGAGCAGGAACCAATTCATACCGCTACGGTTCTTCCCCTGGGCGACACCGGCGGTGAGGAGGGCCAGAGTTCCCCAGCCAGCATAGAAGCCTTCGTCCATTCCTATCGGTCCAACTCCCCGGCGATCACGTTCAGACTCCCCAGGCAGGAGACCGCGTCCGCGATCAGCTTGCCCTCCACCATCTTGGGGAAGGACGCGTAGTTGATGAAGCTCGGCGGCCTCACGCGCACCCGGCAGGGCTTGTCCGTCCCGTCCGAGCCCACGTAGAAGCCCATCTCGCCGTTGGGCGCCTCGGTCGGCACATAGGCCTCCCCCGCCGGCGGCCGGATCCCGTGCCCCTCCATCAGGAGCTTGAAGTGCGCGATCATGGATTCCATCTTGTGGTAGACGTCCTCTTTCTTCGGCAACGTCACCCGGGGGTCGTTCACGTTCATCTCCCCCCCCGGCATGGACGCGATGACCTGGCGGCAGATCTTGATCGACTCCCGGATCTCCAGCATGCGCTGGCGGTAGCGCGCGAAGACGTCCCCCTCCGCATGGGTCGGGACGTCGAAGTCGTACTGGTCGTAGTTCAGGTACGGGAAGGCCCGGCGCACGTCGTAGGCCTCGCCGGAAGCCCGGAGCAGGGGTCCCGTCACCCCGTAGGAGACGGCATCGGCCCGCGACAGCCTCCCCACCCCCACCGTGCGCTTCTGGAAGATGCGGTTCCGGTCGAGCAGGGTCTCGATCTCAGCCAGGGTGTTCGGGATGCCGTCCAGGACCTTGGCCGTGGCGTCCAGGAAGCCGTCCGGGATCTCCCGCATCATGCCGCCGATGCGGGTGATGGAGGGCGTGAAGCGGGCCCCCGAGGCCATCTCCCAGAGGTCGTAGAAGCGCTCGCGCTCCTCGAAGGCGTAGAGGAAGACCGAGAAGGCGCCCAGGTCCATGGCCTGGAGGCCCACGGAGAGGATGTGGTCGGAGATGCGGCTCTGCTCCGCCAGCAGGACGCGGTAGGCCGCGCAGCGCTTGGTCACCTCGATGCCCATCAGCTTCTCGACGGACAGGGCCCAGGCGATGTTGTTGGAGATGGGCGAGAAGTAGTTCATGCGGTCGGTGACCGTGACGTACTGCTGCCAGTTCAGGTGCTCGCCCAGCTTCTCGAAGCCGGTGTGCAGGAAGCCGATCTCGGGCTCGACCTTCACGATGGTCTCGCCGTCCAGGTGGAGGATGTTGCGCAGGGTCCCGTGGGTGGCCGGGTGCTGGGGCCCGAAGTTCAGGACCACCGTGCCGTCGTCGGCGGGTTCGACGGTCATCGTCATGCCAGCCTCTCCTTGAGCTCGCCCTGCTTCAGGAGGTCCCCCAGCGGGGTCTCGGTGGTGTACTTCGGGAAGGCATCCCGCTCGCCGCGGCCCTGCATCGGGTAGTCCTTGCGCAGGGGATGGCCCTCGTAGCCCTCGGGCAGGAGGATGCGCTTGAGGTTCGGGTGGTTGCGGAAGACGATGCCATAGAGGTCGAAGGCCTCCCGCTCCAGCCAGTCGGCGGCCGCCCAGATCCCGGCGGAGCTCTCGATCTCCGGCGCGGCCTCCGGCAGGAAGGTCTTGAGCCTCAGGCGGCGGCGCTCGACGAGGTTGACCAGCTGGTAGACCACGGCGAAGCGGCGCTCGGGGGGATTCCCCCCGCGGGAGTAATCCATTCCGAAGAGGTCCGCCAGCAGGGCGAAGCCGAACTCGTCGCGGAGCATCCTCAGGGCCGCGGGCATGCCGTCCGGGGATAGCGTCAGGACGTCCTCGCCGCAGACGGACTCGTGCGTCACGGCATCCCCCAGGCGGCGGCGGATCTCGTCCAGCATCAGAAGCGGGGCCTCCAGAGCGGGGCGTCGGCAGGATTGAAGGCGGGGCGGCGGCTCTCGGTCCCGCCCGTCAGCCCCCCGGTCTTCTCCCGCTTGATCTTGTCCTGGATGCGGATCACGGCGTCGATGAGCATCTCGGGCCTCGGCGGGCAGCCCGGCACGTAGACGTCCACCGGCAGGAAGCGGTCCACCCCCTGGATCTGGGGATAGGTGTCGAACATCCCGCCGCAGGAGGCGCAGGCCCCCATGGAGATCACCCACTTGGGCTCGGGCATCTGGCGGTAGATCTGGAGCAGGACCGGCATCATCTTCAGGGAGATGCGCCCGGAGACGATGAGGAGGTCGGCCTGGCGGGGCGAAAAGCGGATCACCTCGGCCCCGAAGCGGGACAGGTCGTACCGCCCGGCCAGGGTGGCCATCATCTCGATGGCGCAGCAGGCCGTCCCGAAGGGCATGGGCCAGAGGGAGTTGGTCCTGGCCCAGGTGACGACAGAATCCAGGGTGGAGGTCACGAACCCTTGGGGCAGGCGGGTCTCGAGGCCCATCAGGCCTTCCCCTCTT
>JAHFOU010000141.1 GCA_023261525.1 Planctomycetota bacterium
TGCGGCTCGACCTTCCGGCGGGATGGACGCCGACGACGCCCTGCGACTGCCTCGATGCCGCGGACCGCATCCTGACCTCGACCAGCGAGCTCTTCACCTGGGCGCAGTGGGACGCCTTCTGCGACACCCTCCCCTTCACGGGCACCTCGGACGAGACCCAGGCCAAGCGGGACCTCCTCAAGGCCAACTTCAACCCGAACAGCGACCTCAACAAGTTCAACCCCAACCCCTCCCTGTGGCGGAGCGTCGACAAGTGCGACCTCCTGGCCTATTCGACGGAATTCAGCCTGACCCCGATGTCGGAGCACGCCCTCGCCTGCATCGGTCGGGTGCTGGGCAGGGACGGCCGTCTCCTGGCCGCCCGGACCCTGGAGGCCACCCTCTCGGGCCCCTCCCTCTTCCGGATGACCACCCAGAAGGAGTTCGTCTGCGAGGACCTGGGCCGCCTGGACCTGGCCGGCGACGAGAAGGACCTGAGGCTCCCGGGCTTCCGCCGGCCCGGCGCCTCCGAGTTCCTCACCCAGAGCCAGGGGGAGGGAAGGACCTGGGGCCACCGCCTCGACGTCAGCGACCTGTACCCGGGGACCTGGATGGCGGGGGATTGCCGGGGCGCCTCCCTCCAGACCTACCCCGAGCCCTATGTGGATCTCCGTCCGACCTGGCCGTACGCGATCCGGGCAGCGGACTGGGACGGGAACCTCCAGCGCGCCACGATCGAGACGCGCGAGGACCCGCCCACGCTGGGCTTCCTGGCCCGATACACGGCGGGCCTGGACCTGGACGTGACGGCCGGGGGCGACCGGGACTGCGAGGGAGACGGCAACATGTTCTCCCAGATGGCGACCGGATACGCGCTCCAGCAGGGCCTGTTCAACCGCAGCCAGCCGGTCTCCCTGTATCCGGACGGGTACTACGCCGAATGGGGAAAGGCCCCCGCCTACAACGACCGGGGAAGCGCCAACGGGAAGCACGGCGTGATCTCCTTCTGGATCAAGCCCAGCTGGGGAAAGATCGAGGACATGAATGTCCACAGCTTCGTGCGCTGGACGAATTTCGCCGAGCCCTCCTGGCAGTACGACATCGGCACGGACACGGGTGTGAACCAGTTCTTCTTCCTGGGGGCGGCGGAAATGATCTACAGCGGGGTCGACTTCGCGCGCGGATTCGTGGGGCAGTTCGAGACCGGACACGAACCGAGCGATGCGGATCACGAGCACCGCTTCCTCACCCCGCCGCGGACCGCCCCGGCCCGACGCTGGTCCCTGCTCACCTTCTACTACGATTTCGAGGCGCCGAACGGGAACGAATGCGGCGAGCTCCTCGTCGACGACGGAAAGCGGGCGACCGACAAGGGCAGCTCCGACACCTACTCCACCTCCACGTTCAACGACCTCACCGGGGTCGCGGACATCACGGCGGACTTCTTCGACGGATGGCACCGGATCACCCTGGGCGGACGCATGGACAACGTCAACCTCAGCTACTCCCGCGAGGACTGCGACGGCGGGAGCGGGTACTGGAGCTGGACGCCCCAATGGCAGTCCTCTGCGGCGGACGCCACCCTGGACGAGTTCGCCATCTACGACTTCGGGCGCAACGAATCCAGCGCGGCGGCCCTGGCCGCCACCCGCTTCACGGAGGGGCGCTACTACAAGGGTGCGACCTACACCTTCCTGAACGAGCCCCATGGCGACATCGCCCCGGGATGGTTCTCGGCGCCCATCCGTCTGCCGAAGGGCTCCAGGCTCATCAAGGTGGCCTGGACCTGGTACCGGCCGGCCGAGCTCCCGGACGACTACGCGGAGATCGAGCTGGTCAACCCGGACGGCGCCGGATACCTCGGAGAGGGGTACACGCCGGGGAGCGCCCTTTCCCGCTCGACCCTGGCCAAGGGCTTCTCCGCCGACCGGCAGGACTGGGATCTGGCGCGGGACCTCGACATGCCCTTCCGGGCCCATGTGGTCTTCCGGCGCAGGGACGGGGTAACCCTGGATCCCAACACCCCCATGCTGGACTCCCCCATCCTCGACGACCTGGGTTTCTACACCACGCCGAGGGAGGGCTCCCGGATCCTGTCCTGGGGTACGCCCTAACCGTCGCGCATGGCCGTGCAGAAGCAGATCTCGCCCTTCATCCTGAGCAGGGTCTCGTGGTGGGGACAGGCCTCACAGCCCTTCCAGAACCCGGGATCCCGGCAGACCTCCGCGTAGGGCACCGGAACCCAGCCCATCCGGGCATTCACCTTCAGGACGGCCCCCGAGGTGGTCAGCCCGAAGCGCCGGGCGGCGGGGAAGCGCGCACGGGCCAGTCCGGCCGCCGCCTCCTTCAGGCGCCCCGCCAGGCCGTGCTGACGATGGGCCGGCGCCACGACCAGGGCGGAGGTGGAGACCCAGCGGTCCTGGTCCCAGGGGCAGACCAGGATGAACCCCGCAAGGACCCCGTCGGGGGAAAGGGCCAGGACCGCGAGCCCATCCGTGATCTTCCCGGAGAGTTCCGCCAGGCTCCGGGCGGCCAGCCCGATCACCTTGCCCTTCAATGCCTCCTGGAGAAGGGCGAAGGCCTCGGCGGCCCGCGGCGCGTCGGCGGCGGTGCTGGCCCGGACGCGATAGCCGTCTTGCCCCTCCATCGGCGCATGATAGGATGCCGCGATGTTCGGAGCCCAGTCGGAATTCGGCCCCCTGAAGCGGGTGCTCCTACACCGGCCCGGGGAGGAGATGGCCCTGGTCTCCCCCGCGAACCTCGGGGACCTGAACTTCGCGCGCCCCGTGGACGCCGCCCTCATGGCCGCGAACGTCGACGCCTATGCGTCCATCCTGCGCGCGGAAGGCGTCGAGGTCCATTTCCTGGCCGAGGTGCTGGCCGGGGACGCCGCGGCCCTGGCCGCCATCCGCCAACGCCCCAACCTCGTCTTCCTGAGGGACACGGCCTTCGTCTTCCGCAAGGGCGCGGTGCTGATGCGGATGAGCCTCTCCACCCGCCAGGAGGATCCGGGCATCGTCGGGCGGGCCCTGGAGCGCCTGGGCATCCCCCTGCTGGGGCGCATCGAGGCCCCGGGCCTGATCGAGGGCGGCGGGATCAGCTTCCTGGACGAAACCACCTGCACCATGGGCCTCTGCGACCGGGCCAACGAGAGCGCCGTCCGCCAGATGGCCGACCTGATCCTGGGCGATTCGGTCGAGACCCTCGTCGTCCTGCCCATGCCCAAGGGCATCGTGCACACGGACGGGCAGTTCATGATGGTGGACCGGGACCTGGCCCTGCTGTACCCGGCGCCCTTCCGCCTGCGCAAGGCCCGCGTCCTCGGCAAGGGCGGGACCCTGAGAGAGGCCTGGCTGGAGGACCTGCTTCAGGAACGGGGCATCCAGGTCGCGGAGGTCCCGGAGGGCTGGGACCTCAACGTGGTCGGGCTGAGGCCCCGCCAGGCCGCGGGCCTGGAGGTCGCCCAGGCGGCCCGCAAGGCCCTGGAATCCCGGGGCGGGCGCTACTTCTCCTTCGACGGACGCGAACTCTGCGCCGGGATGGGCGGGCCCCACTGCGCCACCCTGCCCCTCCGCAGGACCCCCTGCTGACTCAGGGCGTGCGGCGGGATCCCTGGTAGAGGGCCAGGAGATCGAGGGTCTTCATGTGCCCGCACTTCATGGCGGGCGCGGCGTGGATGCGGAAGCCGGCCTCCTGCACCTTGCGGCAGAAGCTCATGTCCTCCCCCGTCCAGCGTTCCCCGTCCTTGGGATCGGGCTCGAAGGCGAACCAGGGACGTTTCAGGCGCTCGAAGACCTCGCGCCGGATCAGGGTGCATCCCATCCCCACGGCATCCACCTCGATCAGGCCCTCGGATTCCTCCCAGCAGGGCTGGTAGCCGCCCCCCTCCTTCCTCCGGAAGAGGTTCGGATACAGCTCGAAGTCCCGGGTCATCACGGGGCACCAGCCCGCCACGACGGGGAGCTTCCGGTCGACCAGGTCGAGGAAGCCGTCCGGGGGCCGGATGTCGGCGTCGAGGAAGAGGAGGTTCGGGTGGGCGGTGGCGAGGAAGCGGGAGGCCAGGACGTCCCGCGCCATCTCGATGGGGACGTTGGAGAGATAGCAGACCTCCAGGGCACCCCCGTACCGGGCCGCCATCTTCTGGATGGCCAGGGCCGTCTCCCAGCGGACCTCCCCCAGGCAGGGGACCGCAAGGAAGACCGAATTCCCGGGTCCGGGAGGCATGGCTAATCCGCGGGCGGTTCGGACGTCGCGGCGCCGAGCTTCGTCTGGTAGGGCAGGTGGATCTGGAGGGTCTTCTTCCCGCGGGTGACCTCGATCAGCTTCAACGGCACGGGGCCGTCCCCGGAGCGGACCTGGTCCCAGAAGGCCTCGAAGTTGGGCAGCGGAACCCCGTCCACGGACTTCACGATGTCCCCCTCCAGGAGCTGATCCTCCGCGTCGCGGCTGTAGCCCGGGTAGGTCTCGATGCGTCCGGTGATGACCGCCCCCTTCTCCCCGCGGATCTCGGTGTCGTAGGGGGCGCGGGCATAGGCGCCGATGGGGTCCATGCGGATGGACTGGTGGAAGGCCAGGGAGGCGACCCCCTTCGCCTTGAGGATCACGGGCTCACGGCGCTGGACCTCGATCTCGAACTCCTGGCCCGGCTTGATCCGGTCGATGGCCCGGTAGACTTCCGGCACGTCGTCCGGAAGGGAGGCGTTCACCTCCTTGCCCGCGATCCGGCTGATCACATCCCCGGTCTCGAGCCCGGCCGCCGCCGCAGGGGAGTCCGGGAAGACCTTCAGGACCTTGACCCCCTTCTCCAGCTTGTAGGCCCATTCCAGCTCGTCCTCCTCGGGACGGAAGGGGCCCAGGTCGGCCCCCAGGAGGTTCCGGTCCACTTGGCCGTCCCCGGCTGCGGCGGCCTTGAGGTCCTCCAGGACCTCCCGGGCCGTGTTGATGGGAATGGCCAGGCCCAGGCCGTCGCAACGGGGATAGCCGCGGGAATTGATGCCCACGACCTTCCCGTCCAGGGTGACCAGGGGGCCGCCGGAGTTGCCGGGGTTGATCGGGGCGTCCGTCTGCAGGAAGACGTTCATGAGGCCCGAGATCCCGCCGCGGGGAGTGGCCATCGGCCCCCCGTACCGCCCGAGGTGACCGATGATCCCGAAGGAGATCGAGCGCGACAGGCCCAGCGGGGAACCCAGGGTCGCGGCCATCTGCCCCGGCTTCAGGGTCGAGGAGTCCCCCATGGGCAGGACCTTGACGTAGTTCCGGGTCGCCTCGTTGCGCATGTCGAGCTGGATCAGGGCGAGGTCCATGGCGTAGTCCCGGGCCAGGACCTTGGCGGTGACCCAGGCGCCGTTGTAGAGCATGCACTTCAGGTCCCGCGCCTCCCCGACGACATGGGCGTTGGTCAGGCCCCGTCCCTCGGCGTCGATCAGGAATCCGCTCCCGGTGCCGCCCAGCTTGCGGTTCTCGAGATGAAGCAGGGCCGGGCAGGCGTCGCGGAGCATGCGCTCCAGCCCCTCTTCCAGGCCGGGCGCGGCCGGCGGGGGAACGGGGACGGGAGGAGGCGGGGGCGGCGGCCCGGGCGCCGGCGCCACCGGCGCGGGCGCCGGCGGCGGCGGGGTGGGAGCGGCACGGTGGATCTGCCCGCGGAGATTGAGGACCGCCACGCCCAGGACGACGAGGAAGGCGCCTTGAGCCGCGACGGCGACCTTGAGGCCCGTGGACATCAGAACCCCACCTTACTGGAGAAGGTCCCGCCATTGGCCTCGGCCAGCTCCTTCAGGAAGAGCGCCTCCCCCGTGGTGATCGCATGGATGCGGACCCGGGCGTAGCGGTTGACCTCCCGGACCGCGGCCTGGATGTCGCTCGTGCGCTTGAACTTCCCCTCATTGGAGTCCTCCCCCCCGTCGCTCAGGACGAACACGGTGTCGGGCGCCTCCTTCATCTCCTCGGGCTTCAGGTCCACGGCCCCCCCGTCCTCGATCTCCAGGGCGGTGAGAAGGGCATCGCAGAGGTTGGTCCGGCCCGAGGCCTTCTGGCGCTTGATGTGCTTGATGGCCAGCTCCACCTTGGCATCGTCCGCCGGAACCAGGGTCTTCTGCCAGACGTCGTTCTGGCTGTGCACGAAGATCATGTTGAACTTCCCCCCGGCCTTGCCGATCTGCTGGACGGCCCGGATCAGCTCGCTCTGGCAGACCCCGAGCTTGGTCGCCTCGCACCCCTCCTCCATCTCCGGGCGCTTGGTCGTGTAGCCCAGGGCGGTCCCCATGCTCGTCGAGCAGTCCAGGACGAAGACGACCCGCTTGGAGTTGCTCCCGATGCCGTGGTACTGGATGCCGTAGCCCTTGAGG
>JAHFOU010000142.1:0-2175 GCA_023261525.1 Planctomycetota bacterium
ATCGCATGGATTTCTCCTAGTGGAATTCGACCGCGGTCCCGATGAACTCGTACCCGTCGCCGAACTTGATGAGTTGCCCCTCGACCGTGCCGGTCTTGCCCACCCGCTGGGGAAGCTTCGGCGTCGTGTCGCCCATCTCGACCTTGACCTCCTTGCCGCCCGCATCCTTCACGAAAAACCAGCAGCCCGTGGAGGGGCACTGCCTGCTCAGCGTGCCTTCGATGCGGACGTCCTTCTTGAGGTAGTCGGCGGGTTTCTCGGCCAGGTCCCGGATCGCCGCGGAAGGAAGCCCCCGGAAGGGATGGCCGAAGTGGTCCGAATGGGGACGGGACAGGAGGATCCAGGCCAGTGCGCCGGCAAGGACCAGGGCACAGAGGACGAAGATGGTCTTCATGGTTTGTCTTCCTTCTTCTCATCCGGTTTGGGAGCGGCGGGTGGCGGCGTCTCTTCCTTCCCGGCGGGGGCCTTTTTCTCCGCCTTGAACTTGGCCAAGGCCTCCTGGGCCTTGGCATAGAAGGGCTCGTTCCGAAGCTCATAGACGAAGATGTCCAGCAGGATCAGGTTCTTCCGGATGCCGCGCAGAGTGGCCTGATAGTCCGGCTTTCCTGCCTCGTCGGTCGTGGGGTCCTTGACCTTGGCGACCGTGTCCTTGTCGGAGCCGGGTTCGGCCACGGCGTAGTAGTCGTGCTTGTAGAAGTCGGCCAGGGTCAGGCCGGTGAACTGGGCGCGGAACTCCTTGTTCTTCAGGGCCTTGGCGGCTGGGCTCTCGATGCGCTGGAAGAAGAAGTTCCGGATCTCTCCCGTCTTGGGGTCGGTGGACAGGAAAACCTGGATCACCCCGCCCTTGCCAGGCACGTTGACGCCGTGGACGATGCCGATGATCTCGTCCTTCTTGAAGATCGTATAGAGCGTATAGGGGGTGTCGAGGGCCTCGTATAGGGGGTCCAGGTCGCTCCCCAGGCGCACCTGGAGGTCCTTGTAGAGCCTTTCCCCGTCCTTCATCTTGGTCAGGTCCTTCGCGTCCTCCTTGTAGCTGGTCATCTCGGGGAAGAGGTACTTGAGGTCCTCGGCCGGGTTGCTCAGGGTGCAGCCGACGGCCGCGAAGGCGCTCCGGGCCATGAGTACGGACAGGGCGGCGATGGCGAACCAGGATTTCCTCATGACCTCTCCTCCTTCACCAGTAACGGTAGTACTGCAGGGTGACGACGGTGCCGGCCGCGCCGGTCTGGCGCTCGAGCTGGCGTTCGACGTTCAGCTTGATCCAGTGCAGGGTGGTGTTCCCGATGTCGTTGCGGAAGTAGCGGGTAAGCTCCAGGGCGACCGAGGCGTCCGCGGCCCCGGACCGGAGATCCTGCGGCAGGGGGCGCCCGGCACCGATGTCCTGCCAGAAGCGCCGGTACTGGCTGCCCACGCCCCAACGGCGGCTGGTGGTGAGGTAGTCGGCCTGGTAAAGCTGGGTGAAGACGGCGTCCGAGCTGTCGTGGCCCTGGCTCAACTCGGCGGCCAGGGAGAGGGAGCCCGTGGGGACCCGGAAGGTGTACCTGGCGTCCGGGCCTACCCGGTAGGTCTCGACCACGTTGTCCCGCCCGGCAGTGGCCGCCACGGTAGGGCTGCGGTCGACGGCTTCCCGGGAGATCCGTTGCCCGCCCATGGCGGCGAAACCACCCTCCAGCCCGTACTCGTTGCGGTATTTGCCGGAGAGGCTGAGGCGGGAACCGACCATCCCGGTCTGGCCCCGGAGTGAAAGATCATCCCCGCTCCCCAGCAGGTAGTAGGCGTCGTAGTTCAGGTCCGGGTTCACCGATCCCCAGAAGCCCGTGTACCAGTCGCGCTCGAAGCCGAAGTTCCGCTCGTTGGAGAGCTGGAGCAGGGTCCCGTGGGTATCCGTCTGTAGGTTGAGTCCCATGGGCAGGTAGAAATGCCCGGCACGGACGTTGAAGCGGCCGAGATCGCCCGCGACGTTGTAGAAGTCGGCGTAGAGGTTGTGGTATTCGAAGGCCCACCCCTGCCGGCCTTCGCCCATCATGTCGTTCGAGGTCTCCACGAAACGGTCCCGACGGACGAAGCGGCCCTGGACATCGACGCTGGCCACGGTGGCGGTCGGGGTCGAGAACTTCTTCAGCGCCTCAAAGCCGAGGGACTGGCGGCTGTAGGTGCTCTCCCAGAGCGAATTGC
>JAHFOU010000142.1:2185-5753 GCA_023261525.1 Planctomycetota bacterium
CTGGGAGAAGACCTCCCGCTTGAAGGTGAAGTTCTCGTGGAAGAACGCGTAGAACCCGTTCCCCTCCTGAGGGGGTCTGGGCGCCGTCTCCGGCGTTGAGGGTTTCGGCCTGGACTCCAGACGCACAAAGGGATCTTCGGGAGGATGGCTCTCGTCAGCTGATCCCGCTCCGGAAAGAGCGAGGCATGTCAGCATGACCCACTGAACGGGGAATAATCCCCGACCCTGCGAACAATTCTGCATATCCTCCTCTTCACCTCAGGCCCACGCCGCCTTCCACGCAACTGATGTGCCTGATGTTTTCCCTGTAGGACAGCGTCCAGACGCACCTGGACTCCCTACCTCGTTCTTAGGGCTCCGACTTCTTCTCCTCCCCCAGGTCGTGTTTCAGCTCCTCCGGGCTGGCCGGCGAGGCCACCGTGCCCTTGGGGTTCTGATACCAGCCCGGGTCCTCGTCGTAGCTCTTGAGGTTCTCGCGGACCTTGAGCACCGTGAACATCCCGCCCATCGTGATGTAGTCGAACTGCCCCTGCCCCCCGACCATCGGCAGGCTGTTCTTGGGCACGGCCATGCCCATGTTGCCCATGTCTCCCATGCCGTCCTGCCCCATGGTCATATAGTCCGGCAGGAGCTTCCGGGCCTTCTCGTCGAGGTTCCCCGGCTTGACCCCGATCATGTTGGGGATGCCGTGCCCCATCTGGGTCATCACATGGTGGCTCATGTGGCAGTGGATCGCCCAGTCCCCGGGCACGTCCGCCACGAACTCCACGTCCCGGGTGCTCCCCACCGGGACCAGCACGGTGGTCTCCGGCTGCTGGGCGGACTCGGCGACATCGCCCCCGTCCGTGGCCACGATCTTGAAGGCGTAGCCATGCAGGTGGATGGGGTGGTGCTCCATGGCGCTCAGATTGCCGATGCGGATGCGGACCCGGTCGCCCTTCTTGACCACCATCGGCGCGGTTCCCGGGAAGGACCTGGCGTTCAAGGTGAGGACGTTGAACTCCGTCATCTCGTTGGGGTCCGGCCGGGAGGTGCCCGCCTTGACCTTCCATTCGTTCAGCATGTAGACGAAGTCCCGGTCTGCCTTGGGTCCTTTGGGGTCGCGGGGGTGGACCACGATCATGCCCATGGACCCCAGGGCCATCTGGGTCATCTCGTCGTGGTGGGCGTGGTACATGAAGGTCCCGTGCTGACGGAACCGGAACTCGTACTTGAAGGTCTCCCCCGGCTGGATGGCCTTCTGGGTCAGCCCGGCCACGCCGTCCATGCCGTTGGGCAGGAAGACCCCGTGCCAGTGCACCGCCGTGGGCTCCGGCAGGCGGTTGGTGACGTAGATGCGGACCCAGTCCCCCTCCACGGCCTCGATCACGGGGCCGTGGACCTGGCCGTTGAAGCCCCAGCACTTGGCCTTGAGCCCCGGCGCGAACTCGTGCTCCACCTCCTCGGACACCAGGTGGAAGACCTTCACCCCGTCCACGATCTTGAAGGGCAGGGCCGAGCCGTTGGGCACGGTCACCGGGGTGTAGTCCTTCCCCGGCAGTCCGGGCTGAGGGCCGGGACCGACCCAGTCCGGATAGGACTTCCCTTCCCCGGCCGGGGCGGCCAGGATCCCGGTAGCCAGCGCCACCAGGGCAAGCGATCCAGCCATCAGGTAGGGCTTCATGGTTTCTCTCCTTCGTGCTCGTGGTGGTGATGGTGCTCGTGTCCCGGTTCCTTCGGGGGCTCTTCCGCAGGCTTGGCGGGAGGAGGCGGCTCTTCGGATTGGGCTAGGCGACCGCCGATGGCCCGCTCCAGGTCCGTCCTCGCCAGCCAGTAGGCCTTCAGGGATTCCACGTACTGGTGCCCGGCCAGGACCTCCTCCTGCTTGGCCGTGAAGAGCTGGAAGGGGCCGATGAGCATCCCGTTGTATTCCAGCTGGGTCTCCCGGACGATGCGGTCCTTCAAGGGCAGGACCACCTTGTGGAGGTGTTCCGCCCTCTCCCGGTTGGCCCGCATCCGATACCAGGCGGCCCGCGCCGCCGAGCGGATCTCCACGGCCAGGGCGTAGTAGGTCTCCCGAGCCTGGGCCAGCTCCGCCTGGGCTCTGGAGGTCCGCGCCTGGCCTCTGTCAAAGAGGGGGATCGGCACCTCCAGGGAAGGCCCCAGCACCCAGGAGCCGTCGGGATCCTTCTCGTAGTCCAGCCCCAGGTTGAACTCGGGCACGAGGCGCTGCTGGTCCGTCAACCCGAGCCGGCGGGCCTGCACCTCGATGGCCTGCCGGGCGGCGGCCAGGTCCAGGCGCTGGGCCAGGGCCAGGGACTCCAGACCGGCGGGGTCGATCTCCTTCGCGGGGAGCTCCGGCAGTCGTCCCGCCATCCTGAACCCCGTCGCCGGACCCCAGAGCCCCATCAGGGCGATCAGGCGCTCCCGGGCGCCCAGGGCTTCGGCCTCTGCCTCGGCCAGATCCAGGCGCGAGCGCTCGAAGGCGGCCTGCTCGGTGGCCCACTCCAGGTCCGTGGTGTTGCCCGCCTCGTGAAGGCGCCTGGCGAGGTCCAGGGACAGCTCCGCCGCCCGGAGCACGGTCTGCCTCATCTCCACGGACTGGTCGGCGGCCTGGGCGGCGTAGAAGGCCCCCTTTGCGTCGGAGGCCAGGTCCATCGCGGCCTGGCTCACCTCCAGCCTGGCCTGTCCAAGGGCCGCCTCCGACACCTTTCGCCTCAAGGGCCTCAGGGCCAGGTCCACGAAGTCCTGGACCAGGGAAAGCTCCAGGTTGGTGCCGGTGGGGTCGTTTCCGGCGAAGCGCGCGTGTCCTCCGAAGACGGGGTTCTTGAGGAGGCCGCCCTGCACCAGGTCGGCCTGGGCGATGCCCAGCTCCTCGAAGACGGCCTGGAGGCGGTGGTTGTTCAGGAGCGCCACTTGGACGGCACCGTCGGCCGTGAGATCGCCTTTGAGCAGCTCCTGCACCGCCGTGGTCGCCTGGGCGTCCTCCGGGGTCCGGCGGTTCCAGACCACCTTCTGCCCCGTGCGGGCGGCCACGGCCTCGCGGACCTCACTGAATCCGGCGTCCTTCGGCTCGGACGCGCAACCCGACAGGGCGACCGTGGCCAGCCCCGCCCCTATCCAACGCCGGTGCCTCATCGGCCCGCCTCCTTCTTGACCAGCTTCATGTGGCACTTCGGACAACGCCCGGGCTGGTCCGACCTGATCTCGGGGTGCATGGGACAGACGTAGGCCCCGTTCGGGGCCGGCACGAACTCCGGAGGCTTGGGTTCCTCGGCCTCGGTCCCCAGGTCCGGCTGGGCCGAACTCAGGGTGGTCGAGGCGGGAGCCAGGGGGGTCGCCGGAGCCCCGGGATGAGCGGGATGGTCCTTCGGGATCTCCCCCTGGGGAGGCTCTGTCCCGCATCCCCCGAGCAGGAGGGTGGCAGTCAATCCGAGGGCGCGTATGGGACATTTCCTTACCATGTGTAATGCTCCGGGCCGTAGATGAGGATGCCCCCCAGGTAGCCGGCCAGGCCGACCAGGGCGGCGCTTGCGAAGAGGACGAGACGGTACGCCCGCCGGAGACCGGGGCGCTCCTGCCTGCGGGA
>JAHFOU010000142.1:5763-6306 GCA_023261525.1 Planctomycetota bacterium
CGGTGGAGGAAGAGGACGCGGGCCAGATCCCCCGGGAACGAGGCGCCTGCCCCCGCGGCCCAGCCCAGGGCTGCGGCCGCGACGACCGACAGGGCTCCCAATACGATCCCGAAGCGGGCGGCCTCCGCGAGGAAAGGCCGGGGGGACAGCAGCGTCACCCCCTCCGCCAGGGCGGCGAGCAGAAGCAGGACGATGGGGAAGTGGATGGCGACGGGATGGAAGGCCCCCAGGAATCGGACGAGGCGATCCAAGCCCTGGGGTTGCTCAGCATGGTGATGGGCGTGGTCGTGTTCCTCTCCCTCGGCATGCTCGGCGAGCTTGGGGAGGTTGACTACGTAGGCGGCCGGGTCCTCCAGGAACTTCTTCCGGCAGCGGGGGCAACAAAAGTAGACCCGCCGGCCCTCGTAGTCGGTGAAGACGTTGGGCTTCACCGCCTCGGTGGTGGTCACCGGGCACATGGCGTTGCCGGGCACCTCGGGAGGCTCCCCGGCCGCGAGCGCGAGGCCCGCGACCAGGGTGGCCAACACGAGGACCAGGAGCCTA
>JAHFOU010000143.1 GCA_023261525.1 Planctomycetota bacterium
CCGGGAGTTGAAGGCCCGCGGCTTCGCGCTGGCCGAACAGGGGGAAACCGTTAGAATTCCCCCCTCATGACCGACTCCAAACCCGCCAAGGCCCCCGACCGGATGGCCTCCCTGGCCTCCCTCTGCAAGCGGCGGGGCTTCATCTTCCCCTCCAGCGAGATCTACGGCGGCATCAACGCCTGCTGGGACTACGGCCCCCTGGGCGTGGCCCTCAAGAACAACCTCAAGCGCCTCTGGTGGCAGAGCATGACCCAGTGGCGGGACGACATCGAGGGCCTGGACGCCGCCATCCTGATGCATCCCAAGGTCTGGGAGGCCTCGGGCCACGTGGAGAACTTCACGGACCCCCTGGTCGACTGCAAGACCTGCAAGGGCCGCTTCCGGGAGGACCAGCTCGAGACGTCCCGGTGCCCGAACAAGCCCTCCAAGTCCCCCAAGGCCTGCGGCGGGGAGCTGATGCCGGCGCGCATGTTCAACCTGATGTTCAAGACCCACATGGGTCCCGTGGAGGAGACCGGCTCGGTCTGCTACCTGCGCCCCGAGACCGCCCAGGGCATCTACGTGAACTTCCTCAACGTCATGGCCCCGTCCCGGCAGAAGATCCCCTTCGGCATCGCCCAGATCGGCAAGGCCTTCCGCAACGAGATCTCCCCGGGGAACTTCATCTTCCGCTCCCGCGAGTTCGAGCAGATGGAGATGCAGTTCTTCGTGAAGCCCGGCACCGACGAGGAATGGTTCGCCCGCTGGCGCGCGGCCCGCATGGCCTGGCACAAGGCCCTGGGCCTGAACGCGGCGAAGCTCCAGTTCCACGACCAGACCGGCAAGGAGCTGGCCCACTACGCCAAGGCGGCCACCGACATCCACTTCGAGTTCCCCTTCGGCTGGCAGGAGGTCGAGGGCATCCACAACCGCACCGACTTCGACCTGAAGCGCCACATGCAGTTCTCCGGCAAGGACCTCTCGGTCTTCGAGGAGGCCACCAAGGAACGCTACGTGCCGTACATCATCGAGACCTCGGTCGGAGCCGACCGCCTGACCCTGACCGCCCTGGTGAACGCCTACGCCGAGGAGGAGGTCAAGCCCGGGGACGTCCGGACCGTCCTGAAGTTCCACCCCGCCATCGCCCCCATCCAGGCGGCCGTGCTCCCCCTGGTCAACCGCGACGGGATGCCCGAGCTGGCCCGGGAGGTCGTCCAGGGCCTCAAGCGCGAGTTCAGGGTCTTCTTCGACGACGGCGGGGCCATCGGGCGCCGCTACCGGCGCATGGACGAGGCCGGGACCCCCTTCTGCCTCACCGTGGACGGCGACAGCCTGAAGGACCGTACGGTGACCCTCCGCGAGCGGGACAGCATGGCCCAGTCACGCGTGCCGATCGACGCCCTGGCCGAGGCCCTCCGGAGCCGGTCGGCCTTCGAACCGCCCGCCGTCTGATGCCCCGCCCGATCCCGACCTACCGTCACCTGGCGGCCTTCGCCGCCATCGCCCTGCTGACCGTCTTCTGTTACCTGCCGGCCCTGCACGGGGAGTTCCAGTTCGACGACGCCATGGGCATCGAGCGCGGCGGCTGGCTCCTGCCCAAGGGCAAGGAGTTCGACACCATCGCCCAGACCCTCTCCGGCTGGACCGGGCGCGGGCTGGTGACGGCCACCTACCAGGTCAACTACTGGATGGCCGGGGGCGACGAGCTGAGGATGCGGGCCATCAACCAGGGGATGGACGCCTACCGCATGACGCCCCCCTTCCATGCGTTCAACATCGCCTTCCATGTGCTCGTGGCGGCGGCGCTCTATGCCCTCCTGGCCTGGATGACCTGGCGCCTGGGCCGACCCTCCTGGATCGCCCCGGCCCTGGGCACGGCCCTCTTCGCCCTGCACCCACTCTGCACGGAAAGCGTGGCCTACATCTCGGCAAGGCCAGGCCCCATGGCCGCCTTCTTCGCGCTGATGGGCATCGCGGCCTTCCTGACCCTGGCCGCCCCGCGTCCGGACGGCGGCCCGGTGTCCCTGAGGGCCCGCCTGCTCGGCGCCGGCCTCCTCGCCCTGTGCGCCCTGATGTCCGTCCGGTGCAAGGAGACCGGCTGGATGGTCCTGCCCATGGCCGTCCTGGCCCTGGCCTGGTCCTATCTGGGGGACTGGAAGGCCTGCCTCAGGGAGTGGGGCCTGGCCACCGCCGCGGGGCTCGTCGTGTTCCTCGCGGTCTTCGGCATCTGGATCCGGAACCTGGGCCTTCTCGGCTCCGCCTGGACGGACTCCTACTGCTCGGCCTACGGGTTCCACCCGGCCGACGCGGGGGATGCCATCCTGTGTCACATCGGCACCCAGCTCCACACCTGGTGGGCCACCCAGCTCCCCCGCGTCCTCCTGCCGACGGGCCTGTCCCACCCCACCATCGAGCTGGACCCCCCCATCCTGGCCCACCCCTCGCCCGTCCAGCAGGCCTGGCTGGCCCTGGAGGTCGCGCTCACCCTGGGCGCGGCCGGCTGGGCCCTGTGGCGCTGGAAAAGCCCTTCGGCCCTGGGGCTTTCCTGGATCGCCCTGGGCCTGATCCCGGTCTCCTATGCGGCCATGCAGGACGTCTCCGCGGAACGCCACGCCTACCTGCCCCTGATCGGAGGGGTGCTCGTAGCCCTGCCCCTGCTCGAGGCCGCAGCCCGCCGGAAAGGGACCCTGCTTGCCGCAGGGGTGGCCGTGGCCTGCCTGGGCCTGATGACCGCCGCGCGGGCCGGCGCCTGGACCACGGAGGAATCCCTCTGGGAATCCGCCATCCGGGACTCCCCCCGCAAGCCCCGCCCCTACTACAACATGGCCAAGGCCATGATCCGCCGGGCCACGGAGGTCTCCAAAACCGAGCCCGAGCGCGGGAAGGAGCTCGCCGGGGAGGCCGAGGCCGCCCTGCACCGCTGCATCCAGATCACCCCCACCTTCCACCTGGCCCACGGCACCCTGGGCCGGGAATACCACCGGGAGGGGAAGTGGGCCGAGGCCGTCCCGGAGTTCCGCATGGCGGCCGAGCTCCACGCCCGCGCCTGCGCCTCCGGCGAGGCCCGCGAACTCCACGCCAGCCAGGTGACCGGCTGCACCTGCGCCCTGGGGGAATGCCTGAAGAACCTCGGGCGCCTGGATGAGGCCATGCGGGACTTCCATGTGGCCATCGACTTCCACCTGCACCAGGCCCGGGAGGCCGCCGCCGGCTCCCGGATGCGCATGGTGCACGCGCGGAACGCCGGGGAGCTGTTCCGGGTGCTCACGAAGCTCCTGATGGAGTCGGGACGCCGGAACGAGGCCCGCCAGGTCGCCGACGAGGGCCTCCGCCTCTTCCCCGATTTCCCCGAGCTCAAGACCCTGCGGAAGGACTTGGACGGCACTCCCTGAGGGCCTACAATCCCGCCCCCATGGCGAAGCCCCCCGGTGCGGCCCCGCCACCTCCTCCGGTCCTGTCGGAGCATGAATCCGAGGCCCTCCACAACCTGCTGTTCGAGAACTCCTACGACCCCCAGTACGTGGTCGACCTGGAGGCCAAGCGCTTCCTTATCGTCAACGACGCCTTCGCCCGCTTGACGGGCTACACCCGCCAGGAGCTGACGTCCTCCAGCCTCGACCCCTTCTCCCTGGTCGTTCCGGAGGAGCGCCAGGAGGTCATGGCCCGCCGGGGACAGCTGGATTCGGCCCCGGCGGAGGCCTATCCCATGAGGATCCGGCGCAGGGACGGGGAGATCCGCAAGCTGGAGATCAGCGGACAGCGCCTGTCCGTGGGCGGCCGGACCCTGACCCTGGGGTCGGCCCGCGACGTCACGGAACGCACCGCCGCCGAGACCCGCCTCAAGGAGAGCGAGGAGCGGTTCCGCCAGCTCTTCGAGGCCACCACGGAAGGCATCGTGGTCCACCAGAACGGCCGCATCCTCTTCGCAAACCGGAACCTGGCCGAGATCATGGGGTACGAGGTCGCCGAGCTGATCGGCAAGCCCGTGGAGGATCTCGTGGCCCCCGACTCCCGGGAGCTGGTCGCGCGCAAGGTCCGGGAAGCCAGCGGGGAGCCCTACGAGTTCAACGGGCTGAAGAAGGACGGGACCTCCGTCCCCATGCGGAGCTCCGGGAAGAACATGCCGTACGAGGGGCGCACGGTGCGCGTGGCCGCCCTGAGGGACCTCACCGAGCGCAAGCGGATGGAGGCCTCCCTGGAGCGCCAGGTCCGGCTGGAGAAGAAGAAGACCCTGGAGGCCTTCCAGGCCAACGTGCGCATCTTCCAGCTCACGGAGAAGGTCCGCGCCGCCTACCAGGCCATCAGCCAGCTGGCCCAGAACCGCAAGGGTGAGGACCTGCTGGGCGCTGCCGTGCGCCTCCTCTGCGACCCGGCGGGGCTGGACTACCGCGAGGCCGCCGTCTGGGTGCTCCGCGACGGCAGGATCGAGCTGGGCGCCTCCCATCCGGAACGCCAGGCCGAGGGCGTCCTCGCCGGGGCCGATCATCCCCTGGCGCGGGCCCTCTGCGGGGAGGCCGAGGCCGCGCCCGACCCCATGCGGCTCCTGCTGCCCCTCCAGGGCCAGTCCGGGCCGGCGGGCGTGCTGGAAGTCTGCTTCCACAGCGTCGAGGAGGCCCGCTCCTGGCAGGAGAACATCCTGCGCACCCTGGCCAACGCCCTCGCCCTCATGTTCGACAACCTGAACCTCTACGAGGTGGTCCGCCGCCAGTCCATCACCGACGCCCTCACGGGCCTGCACAACCGGCGCCACTTCGACGAGAAGCTGGCCGTCGAGACCGAGCGCGCGGTCCGCTACAAGCGGAGCATGGCCCTCATCCTGCTCGACCTCGACGACTTCAAGCGCATCAACGACGACCCCCGCTACGGCCACCCCCAGGGGGACAGCGTGCTGAGGGAGCTGGGGGCCCTCCTGCGCAAGCAGAGCCGGCAGATCGACATCGTCTGCCGCTACGGCGGGGAGGAGTTCGGCCTGATCCTTCCGGAAACCAGCCTGGAGAACGCGGCCCTCCACGCGGAGCGCCTGCGCGTGGCGATGGAGGGCAAGGCCTTCTCCAACCTCCGCGAGCCGGAACATCCGCTGACGGTGACGGCCAGCTTCGGCGTCTCCGCCGTGGACGAAGGGCACCTGACCCCCGCCGCCGTCCTCCTGGCGGCCGACCAGGCCTGCTACGCGGCCAAGCGCGCCGGCAAGAACAAGGTGAGAACCCATGTCCAGGGCTGACCGCGTCTCGTCCGTCCTGGCCCGGGCCGTGCTGGACAGCCGCGGCCTGCCCACGGTGGAAGCCGAGGTCCGCCTGGCTTCCGGGGCCTGGGGCCGGGCCGCCGTCCCCTCCGGGGCCTCCACCGGGGAGCACGAAGCCCTGGAGTTGAGGGACGGCAAGCCCGCCCGCTGGCTGGGCAAGGGCGTGGACCGCGCGGTAGGCAACATCCGCACGCGCATCGCCCCCCGCCTTGCGCGCCGCCCCCTGCCGGACCAGGCCGCGCTCGACGCCCTCCTGATCGGCCTGGACGGCACGCCGAACAAGCGCCGCCTGGGGGCCAACGCCCTCCTCGCCGTCTCCATGGCCGCCGCCCGGGCCCGCGCCGCCGCGGAGGGCCGGCCCCTTTCCACCTCCCTGCGCGCCGGCGGGGGACGCCTCCTGCCCGTCCCCCTCATGAACGTCTTGAACGGCGGCGCCCACGCGGACAACCCCCTCGACCTCCAGGAGTTCATGATCGTGCCCCACGGCGCGAGGACCTTTGCTGAGGCCCTCCGCATGGGCACCGAGGTCTACCAGCGCCTGAAACGCCTCCTGAAGGAAAAGGGCCTCTCCACCGCGGTCGGGGACGAAGGCGGATTCGCCCCGAAGATCCGCTCGAACGAGCAGGCCCTGGGCCTGCTGGTGGACGCCATCCGGCGCGCCGGCTATGCGCCGGGCCGCCAGGTCTCCCTGGCCCTGGACGTGGCCGCCAGCGAGCTGTACCGGGATGGGCGCTACGTCTTCCGCAAATCGGGCGCCCCGACGCGCACCCGCCAGGGCATGGTGGCCCTGTACCGCGCCTGGGTGGAACGCTTCCCCATCCGCTCCATCGAGGACGGGATGGCCGAGGACGACTGGGAGGGCTGGGCCCTGCTCACGAAGGCCCTCGGGAAACGGTGCCAGCTCGTGGGCGACGACCTCTTCGTCACCAACCCCGAGCGCCTGCGCCGCGGCATCCGCGAGGGGATCGCCAACGCCATTCTCATCAAGCTGAACCAGATCGGCACCGTGACCGAGACCCTCCAGGCCATCCGCATGGCCCGCAGGGCAGG
>JAHFOU010000144.1 GCA_023261525.1 Planctomycetota bacterium
TGGAAGCCATTGCCGACGGGATGGTGCTGGCCCGGGCCGTGGAGGACCGGCTCGGCCGCGTCCTGCTGACCAAGGGCGACACCCTCCAGGTCCGCTACCGGGAGAAGTTCCGCGACTGGGGCATCGCGGAGGTCTGGGTGGAAGGCGATGCCGATCCCGCGGCCGACCTGGCCCGGATGGCCCCCGCGGCGCCCGCGGGGCCCGAACTCCAGGCCCTGACCGAGAAGGTGGAGTCCCGCTTCACCGGCTTCGGGGAGGAACATCCCGTGATGCTGGGCCTCAAGCTCCTGGCCCTGAAACACCTCTCCGGCGAGCCGACGAAAGCCTGAGATGGCACGCGACCCCGCATTCCTGCAGAAGCTGGTGGAGCGCTCCCCCGACCTGCCCACCCTGCCCGTCGTGCTCGTGCGCGTCCAGCAGGCCCTGGCCGACCCTCGCGTGAGCGCGGCCCGCATCGGGGACATCCTCCACGAGGACCAGGCCCTCACGGCGAAGACCCTCAAGCTGGTGAACTCCGCCTACTACGGTTTCCCCCAGAAGATCAACAGCGTCACTCGGGCCATCGTGATCCTCGGCTTCAGCAAGGTCCGCGAAGTCCTCCTGACCGCCTCGGTCTTCGAGGCCTTCCGCAAGGACGGCGACGGCTCCGCCTTCGACGCCACCGGCTTCTGGATGCATTCCCTGGGGACGGCGGTGGCCTCCCAGGCCGTGGCCCGCCATCTGCGGATGCCGTCCGCCGACGAGGCCTTCGTCGCCGGCCTCCTGCACGACCTCGGGAAGGTCGTCCTGGCCCAGCACCTGAAGCCGGAGTTCCAGCAGGTCGCCGCCCTGACGTCCCAGGAGGGCATTCTGATGGTCCGCGCCGAGGAACGCGTCATGGGCGTGAACCACACGGCCATCGGCCGCTGGCTGGTGGAACGCTGGAACTTCCCGCCCGGCCTGGTGGCTCCCATCCGCTTCCACCACCAGCCCGCCCTGGCCCGGGAGCATCGGGAACTGGTCCACGCCGTCCACCTGGGCGACATCCTGGCGAGGGCCCTGGAGCTGGGCAACGGGGGCGACGGACGCATCCCCGAGATCGACCCGACGGTCTGGCATCAGAACAACCTCTCCCTGGCGGCCCTGGACCGCTGCATGGGCGAGACCCTGGAGGGCTTCCGCAAGAGCGGGGCCTTCGTGGACCTCATCCAGGGGAAGGCCGCATGAGCACGGACCCTCTCGAACCCCTGCTCCAGTTCCGCAAGCGCCTGGACCGCCTTGACCGGGCCCGTTCCGAGACCGAGGCCCTGGCGGAGGCCCCCCGCCTCCTCGAGGGCCTGATCCCCTTCCGGGCCGCCTGCATCTACCGCCACGCCCCGGCGGCCCACGGCTGGGAGGCGGCCGATACCGGAAGCGCCGAGGTCCCGGTCCCCCCCAAGGTCCTGGACTGGGCGGCGGCCGGAGGCGAGCCCTGCAGCGTTCCCGTGGAGGGCTCCTCCGTCGGAAAAGGCCCCCTGATCCGCTCTTTCCTGCTGGCCCCCATCCCCGGGCAGTTCAAGGCCCTGGGGGTGTTGGCCCTGGCCTCGGACCAGGACGCCGGGGAGCTGGACCGCACCGCCATCCTCATCCTCAGCCTCCTCGGGCGCGAGCTGGGCCGGGTCCTGGAGAACCTCCGCGTCTACGAGCGCATGCAGCGCCTGCGCGAGCTCCTGGACAACATCGTGGAGAGCGTGCCTCACGGCATCCTGGCCATCGGGCCGGACGACGCCATCCTGTCCTGCAACCGCAACAGCGAGGTCCTCTTCGGCGTGAAGCGCATCGAGGTCCTCGGGGAACGCTACCGGGAGGCCCTGCCCAAGCCCCTGGCCGAGGCCCTCTCCGCCCTCATGCTGGATGTCCTGGGCGGCCAGGTCACCCGGGACCTGGAGTTCGAGCACACCCTCGCGGGCGGGGAGGCCCTCCCTGTGGGCATCAGCTGCAGCCTCCTGCGCGACAAGGACGGACGCCCCCAGGGCTACCTCATGATCTGCCGCGACCTCAGCCTGACCATGGAGGTGCAGAAGCTCCGCGAGCTGGACCGCATGAAGTCCGAGTTCGTGCACACCGTCTCGCACGAGCTCAAGACCCCGCTGACGGCCATCCTGGGCGGCGCCGAGGTCCTCCAGCTGGAGCGCGACAGCTTCACGGACGACCAGCGCGAGATGCTGGACATCATCGACCAGGGCGGCCGGCGCCTCCACGCCCTGATCACCGACCTCCTGGACCTCTCCCGCCTGGAGTCCGGGCGGGTGGGGATCGAGCGGGAGGAGACCGAGCTGGGCCCCGCCCTGACGGAGGCGGCCCAGAACGTCCGCCACAAGAACCCCAAGTGCACGCTCACGATCGACATCGACCCCGCCCTGCCCAAGGTCATGGCGGATGGGGACAAGCTCAAGCAGGTCTTCGAGAACCTGGTCGGCAACGCCCTCAAGTACTCCCCGGACGGCGGCGAGGTCCGCGCCCGCCTCGCCGTGGAGGGCGACAATGTCCGCTTCGCCGTGACCGACCAGGGCATCGGCATCGCCCCCGAGCACATCTCCCAGCTCTTCGAGAAGTTCTTCCGCGTGGACTCCTCGACCACCGCCAAGATCGAGGGCACCGGCCTGGGCCTGACCATCGTGAAGCACATCGTGGAGCTCCACGGCGGCGAGGTCACGGTCGAGAGCGTCCTCGGCAAGGGCTCCACCTTCGGTTTCCGCATCCCCCTCGTCGCCCCCGCCACCTAAAAGGAGACTTCGTGCACAGCCCCCGACAGACCGCCCTCCTCGCCGCCCGCGCGGCCGACATCCGCAAGGCCGAGGACGTCCGCATCCTCGACCTGCGCGGCCGCTTCGTGTCCGGCTTCTTCGTGGTGGCCAGCGTGCTCAACCGCCACCAGGCCAAGGCCATCGCGGAGGACCTCCTCCACCAGGCCAAGGCCGCCGGCCGCACCCACTGCCGGGCCGAGGGGCTGGAGGACGGCACCTGGGTGCTGGTGGACCTGGGCGACGTGGTGGTCCACCTCTTCGACCCGGAATACCGGAGGTTCTACGACCTGGAACAGCTCTGGGGCGACGCCCGCAAGGTGGCCTGGAAGGCCCTGAAGGAGGAGCGCGCCAAGGCGAAGCCCAGGACGAAGGCGAAGGCGAGACGTGGCGGCAAGAAGGGTTAAGGCCCTCCTCGCGGGGCGCCTCCAGCAGGCCGTCCGGACCGCCTTCGGGGCGGACGAGCCCGTGGACGCCGCCCAGCTCCAGACCCCGCCGCCCCCTCACGAGGGGGACCTGAGCCTGGGCTGTTTCGCACTCTCCAAGAAGCTGAGGAAGCCTCCGGCCGAGATCGCCGCGGCCCTGGCCAAGGCCCTCCCCCCCGAAAAGCCCCTCGCCAAGGTCCAGGCCGTGGGCCCCTACCTCAACCTGACCCTGGAGGCCGCCGACGTCATCCAGGCCGCCTTCGGCCCGGCCCCGGCGGCGACCGCGACGGGCACCGTCGTCGTGGACTTCTCCTCCCCCAACATCGCCAAGCACATGGCGGTCTACCACCTGCGCTCCACGATGATCGGAAACGCCCTCTGCCGCATCCACCGGGCCCTGGGCTGGAAGGTCGTCGGCGTCAACCACCTGGGCGACTGGGGCACCGGCTTCGGCAAGCTCATCGTGGGCTGGAAGCGCTGGTGGGACCCGAGGCAGGAGCCCACGGTCACCGACCTCAATGCCCTGTATGTCCGCTTCGGCCAGAAGGCCAAGGCGGACCCGAAGCTGGAAGAGGAGGCCCGGGCCGCCTTCCTGGCCCTGGAGAAGGGCGACGGTGAATCCCGCCGGCTGTGGCAGCGCTTCCGGGATACCAGCCTGGGAGAGTTCCAGAAGGTCTACGACCTCCTGGGCGTCTCCTTCGACGAGGTCTCCGGGGAGAGCGTCTACGAGCCGGACCTGGAGCCGACCATCGCCCTCCTCCGCGCGAAAGGCATGGTCTCGGAAAGCGAAGGCGCCCTGGTCGTCGCCTTACCGGGGAAGGAAAAGCCCTGTCTGCTCAAAAAGTCCGATGGGGCCACCCTCTACGCCACCCGGGACCTGGCGGCGGCCATCTCCCACCAGAAGCGCCACGCCTTCACCCGCAAGCTCTACGTGGTGGACGCGGGCCAGTCCCTCCACTTTGTGGAGGTCTTCGCCGTCCTGGCTGCGGCCGGCTTCGAGTGGGCCTCCCGCTGCGAGCACGTGCCCTTCGGCATCCTGCGCTTCGGGGGCAAGCGCGGCAGGACCCGGGAGGGCGGGGTGGTCCTCCTCAAGGACGTCCTGGACGAGGCGACCTCCCGGGCCCTGGAGATCATCCGCAAGAACAGCCCGGACCTGGCCGACGCTCACACCGTGGCCCGCCAGGTCGGGATCGGCGCCGTGGTCTTCAACGACCTGAAGAACAAGCGGACCAAGGACATCGACTTCGACTTCGACGAGGCCCTGGCCTTCGAGGGCGAGACCGGGCCCTACGTGCAGTATGCCCACGTCCGCGCCTGCGGGATCCTGAGGAAGGCGAAGGAGGCCGGGATCGCCCTGGACCCCGCCGCGGACCTCTCGCCTCTGGGCCTGCCGGAGGAGAAGGCCCTGGCCTGGAGGCTCTCGCTCTGGGGCGAGGCCCTGGAGCGGGCGAGCCGGGAGGCGGAGCCCTCGGTGGTGGCGGGCTACGTCCTGGACCTGGCCAAGGCCCTCCACACCTTCCACTACAAGGTGCCGGTCCTGAAGGCCTCCCCCGCAGAGACGGCGGCGAGACTCAGGCTGATGGATGCGGCCCGCCTCAGGCTGGCCGAGGGCCTGGCCGTGCTGGGCATCGCGGCGCCGGAGCAGATGTAGCCGACCGGGTTACAATGCGGCTTAGGCAACCGTGCATGCGCGTCCCACATCCCGCCTGATCCTCCTGGCCCTGGCCTCCGTCCTGGCGGAAGCCGCCTACCTCAGCGGCTGTGCCGCCGCCCCCCCCAAGCCGGAGCTCCAGAAGGACCGGCTGGGCTTGTTCCCGGTCGAGGCCCAGGATCCCCGGGCCGCGAAGTGCGCCACCTGCCACGCCGCGATCGCCGAGCAGTGGTCCGGCTCCTACCACGCCAAGGCCTGGCGGGATCCCCTCTTCCGGGTCAGCACCCAGAACCGCCAGCAGGCCGAGTGCCTTCCCTGCCATGCCCCCCAGCCCGTCCTGGACCGGCCCTTCGGGGCCCCTCCGGAGCTCCGCCCAGGCTTCCGGGACGACGGGGTCAGCTGTCTCACCTGCCATGACGTCGGCGCGGGGGATTGCCCCCGGGGCCTACCCGGCCCGCGGCGGGAGGAGTTGAGGAAGCGCCTGGCCGACCCCCAGTCCTGCGCCTCCTGCCACAACACCACGCACTGGGCCCTGGACGAGTGGAACGCCTGGTCCGGCTCCAAGGGGCCGAACCGGACCGGCTGCATCGACTGTCACATGCCCACCAAGACCATCATCCCCTGGGAAGGCGCCGAGCCCCGCCTCGTGAGGAGCCATGCCTTCCCTTCCTGGCAGAGTCCGGCGTTCGTCATGGGCTCCCTCGACTGCTCGGCAGACGTGAACGGGACTCAACTGACCCTCACCATGAAGAACCTGGTCGGCCACAAGTTTCCCGGCGAGGTCCCGACCCGCAAGCTCATCGTCATCGTGCAGGGGGAGGGCGGCCCGGATCAGGATCCCCTGGATCAGCGGGAGGAGTATTGCCGCCCCCCCAAGAACGGGCCGGTCGGCATCCCGGACACCCGGCTCAAACCGGACGAGAAACGCCAGCTCAACACCCCACTTCCGCCCGGGATCCTTCGTGTGGAGGTGCGCGTCCTGTTCCAGGCCATCCCCTTGACGCCGGAGGACGAGTGCCTCTGCCTGTTCCGTCGCGCCTTCACCAAGGATCCTGCAACCGGAACCTGGACGCCGCTGGCGGACCGCCCTATTTCAGGGAGGAAGCCCTGAGCCAGGCCTCCCACTCCTTCTGAAAGGCCTTCCAGGCCTTGGGCTCGGTGGTCAACAGGTCCGCGAAACGGCTCTGCCCGGACAGGGCCTGCAGGGAGAGCGCCGCCTGCACCCTCAGGGGAGGATCGGGGTCGGTGAGCAGGTCGATGAGCGCCGTCCCCACCTCCCGGCTCGCGTGGTTCCCGAGGTAGCGCACAGCCCTCAGCTTGAGGGCTTCGTCGGCCTTGGGATTCCTGAGGACAGCCATCAGCGCCGTCGCCGTCTCCGGCGTCGTGTCCT
>JAHFOU010000145.1 GCA_023261525.1 Planctomycetota bacterium
CTTCGGGAGCCGGCGCGCCCAAGAAGCCGCGTCGCCGGGGAAGCCGGGGCCGCGGTCGTGGCCGGAGCAAGCCCGCCGGCGGGCCCAGGCCGCCGGCCGCCTCCTAAAGCCCCCGGTTATCCTCGGTCTTGGCGGTGTAGCCCGTATCCTGACGGGTCTGGTTGACCTTGTGCTTGGCGGTGTAGAGGCGGAAGAACTCGTCGGCGTCCATCCCTAAGACCTGGGCGGCGGAGACGACGAAGTGCATGAGGTCGACGACCTCGACCCGGGCGTTCTCGAGGTCCAGCTTCTGGTACTTGGCCCACCACTTCCAGGGCACGGAGTCGATCAGCTCGGCGGTCTCCTGCTGGATGGCCCGCGAGTAGTTGAGGATCCACTTCGTCTGCTCCTCGGGGTTGCCCTGGATGGCGTCGGTGTCGACGCCGATCCGGGCGTTGAGCTGTTTTTGAAGGGCGAAGATCTCGGTGAGCTTGTCCTGGGTCATGGGGTCCTCTGGAGTTAGGGTGTGCCCGGGATGCAGCAACAGCCGGCAAGGAAGAGGGCGAGCAGGAGGGGGAGGATGATTCTCACGGCCTGAGGTCCACCCCGTCCACCACGCCGACGATGACGCCACGGATGGGGGCGCTCAGGTCTTCCATGAGTTGACGGGATCCGTTGCCCTCCTCCATCAGGAGCACCCGGTCCCCGACCCCGGCGTCCACGATGTCGATGGCCAGGACCTCGGGGCCCTTGGGAGTCCCTTCGGGCGTCTCGGGCTGGACGACCAGGAGCTTCCTACCGTCGAAGGCGGGATGCTGGCGGTTCATCCAGACCGGGCCCTTCACGCGGGCGAGGTTCATGGGGTCTCTTCCGGGAGGAGTTCCACGAGGATTGGGGATGGAGCTGAGGCTCGATTCTCTAGATCCAGCCAAGAGATGCGCCAGGGAGCGTAGCTCGATTTCGAGACCCGGATCGATTTCAAGGTATCCGGTTTCTGGATTTCGGCGCTTCCCCAGCTGGGGGTCTTTCCCAGACTCTTGTCGGGCCCTCCATGGAACTCGGCCACGATCTCCGCGTCCTGCACAGGAGCGCCGTTCCGAGAGTCTACGATCTTGAACGTCACGGTTTGGCGGCGGCTTGCCAGCCCGATCCCTACAACGAACAAGGGGTTCACGTTGCCTGTACCCCGTCCACATGGCCGACCACGGCCGCATCCACCGGCACGAAGGGCACAGCCAGGGCCAACGCCGCCTCCCGCCCGTCCACCAGGGTCACGCGCTCGCCGAGCTGGGCCTGGACCGCGTCCGCGGCCACCTGGGGCTCCCCGATATCCTTCCCCGAGGAATCCGTCGGCTGGACCCAGAGCAGCCGCACGCCCTGGAGCCCGTCGCAGGAGCGGCTGGCCCAGACCGTGCCGAGCACCCGGCCCAGGTACATCAGCGGTCCCCCTTGCCGCCCTTTTGGAAGATGACCTTGCCGTCGAGATCGAAGGCGTCCACCACCGCCATGATGACCGCGTCCACGGGACGGTTCTCCGTCACGGTCGTCTGGCGGGCGCTGGAGCCCGTGGCATAGAGGACCAGGTCGCCGACCCCGGCCCCGACCGCGTCCGCCGCGATCACGGTGCCGGAGCCGTCCTTGAGGTCCGTACCCACCTGGCGGAGCACCTGGAGGCGCAAGCCGTCCAGGGTCTCCGTCTTGCGGGTGGCCCAGACGGTGCCGACGACGCGGGCCAGCTGCATGCGCGCATCCTACCTTAACCGGGGGCCCATATTTCCATGAACCCGTGACCCGCCCGTGACAGGGCCGGCTACAATGGGGGCATGAGCGAACTCAAGCCGATGAGCCTGGAGGAGCTTCTGGCCGCCTCGGTGGCCCAGCAGGCCTCCGACCTCATCCTCAAGCCCGGAGCCGTGCCCGCGCTCCGCGTGGACGGCCAGGTCCGCCCGGCCGCGGAGGAGGCCGCCCCGCTTCCGCCCGCCGTGGTGGCGGCCTTCTTCGACCGCATGGCCAACGACCGCGCCCGGCGCATCTTCGACGCCGACGGCGAAGTGGACCTGGCCTACGAGCAGATCGGCACCGGGCGCTTCCGCGTGAATGCCTTCCGCCAGATGGGCCAGGTCGCCATGGTCCTGCGCCGCGTGAACGACCAGGTGCCGGACTTCGACGGCCTGGGCCTGCCGTCCAAGGTGGTCCAGGGGCTCTGCGCCCTCCCGCGCGGGCTGGTGCTGGTGACCGGGGTCACGGGATCCGGCAAGTCCACCACCCTGGCCGCCATGATCGACCACATGAACCGGACCATGCGGCGTCACATCGTGACCGTCGAGGACCCCGTGGAGTTCCTGCACCGGGACAAGCAGTGCATCGTGAACCAGCGCGAGATCGGGATGGACTCCAAGTCCTTCGCGTCCGCCCTCAAGCACGTGGTCCGCGAGAGCCCGGACGTCATCCTGATCGGCGAGATGCGCGACGCCGAGACCATGGAGGCCGCCATCGCCGCCGCCGAGACCGGCCACCTGGTGCTCTCCACCCTGCACACCGTCAACGCCATCCAGACCGTGGAGCGCATCCTGAACTTCTTCCCGCCCCACCAGCACACCCTGGTGCGCCAGCAGCTGTCCATGGTGCTCGAGGGCGTGGTCTCCCAGCGCCTCCTGAGGAAGAAAGGCGGCAAGGGCCGCGTCCCGGCCGTGGAGATCCTGCTCGGGACCCCGACGGCCAAGGAGCTCCTGGCCGAGGGCAAGACCCACGACCTGGCCAAGGCCATCGCCGAGGGCCACTCCTACTTCGGCTCCCAGACCTTCGCCCAGGGCCTGATGGCGCTGGTGCGCGCGGAGCAGGTGGACGCCGAGGAGGCCCTGCTGGCCGCCGACGATCCCGAGGAGCTCAAGCTGGACATGCGCGGCATCCGTCGCGGGACCAGGACCTGATGCTGTCCCTGGAGAGGGTCCGCCTGGGCCTTCTCGGCCTGGCCGCCTGCCTGGCCGCCGGGGCCATCTGGGCCGGGGTCTCGGCCGCCCTTCCCGCCCCGCCTCCGGCCCATCCCCTGGCCACCCTGCCGGCCGTCCAGGCCCCCCGCCTGGCCCGGCGCGAGGACCGCACGCCCGAATCCTTCCGCGCCCTGACGGGCCGGACCCTGGTGCCGCCCCCCCCGGTCACGGCGCTCCAGGCGGGTCCGCCGCCCTTCAAGCTCCTGGCCATCTGGTCCGAGGCCGCCGTGGTGAAGGGCTCGGACGGGACCGTGGGGTCCTACCGGGTCGGGGAGATGGTCAAGCCGGACGGCGCCAAGGTGCTCTCGGCGGCCGGGAACCGCGCGGTCTTCCTCTGGCGCGGGGCCGAGATCGTGCTCACCCTGGAGGGGGTCCCGCTGGCGGCGGTCTCCGCGGGCGGGCTTCCCGCGAAGACGGAGTTCACCGTGACCCCGGACGAGTGGGCCGCCGTGTACCGGGACTGGGTGGCCAACCCCAACGTCACCCGCGGCCTCCGGATGGAGGAGAAGGGGGGCGGGGTCCGCCTCCTGGATTCCATGCCCGAGAACTTCCCCGCCCGCAAGTACGGCCTGCTGCCCGGGGACCTGGTGAAGCGGGTGAACAGCTCCCCCCTGAACAGCCCCCTGGCCCTGGCGGATCTCCTCAAGTCCATGTCCACCCCCCAGGGCTTCACCCTGGAGGTCGACCGGGGCGGCAAGACCTTCACCCTCACGATCCACACCGGCCAGACGCCCCCCGCGCCCTAAGTGTCCCGGCACGCGCGGCATCCCCTGAGGGACCTCTGCGAGGCCTCCGCCGTGCGGGGGCTGATGGGGGCCTTCCGCCTCCTGCCCTACGGGGCCTCCCTAGCCGCCGGGAGGGCCCTGGGCCGCACGATCGGCCTCCTGGACCGCCGCCATACGGCCCTGGCCCGTGCCCAGCTCACGGAGGCCTTCGGGGCGGGCTCCCCCGAGTCCACCCTGGCGGGAGAGGTCTATGCCCACGTGGGGATGTGCCTGGCCGAGATGGCCCGGGTGGAGGAGAGGGCCCTGCGGGGGAAGATCGGGGACTGGGTGCGCATCGAGGGGATGGAGCACGTGCAGGCCGCCCTGGCGAAGGGAAAGGGCCTGGCCATCGTCAGCGGCCATCTGGGCAACTGGGAGCTGGGGGCCGTCGCCATGGCGGCCGCCGGGATCCCGCTCTCCATCGTGGCGAGGCCCCTGGACAACCCCCGCCTGGACGAGATCCTGGTCCGGATCCGCCGCGCGGGGGGGTCCGAGGTGATCGGCAAGCGCAACGCGCTGCGCGCCACCCGGGAGATCCTGGCGCGCGGCCGAGGCATGGCCATCCTCATCGACCAGGACGCCCGCGAGCACGGGGTCTTCGTGCCCTTCTTCGGGAAGGAGGCCTCCACCATCCCCTCCATCGCCGCCATCGCGCTGAGGGCCGAAGCCCCGCTGGTGGTCACGGCCATGCGGCGCTCGGCCGACCACCTCACCCACACCCTGACCTTCGAGCCGGTGGAGCCGCCGCCGCCCTCCGGGGAGCGGACCGAGGACGTCCGCCGCCTGACCGCCCTGCTCACCGCCAAGCTGGAGGCCCGGATCCGCCGGGCCCCGGCCCAGTGGCTCTGGATGCACCGGCGTTGGAAGACGAGGCCGCGGTGACGGCGGAAACGGCGGACGGGTTCGACCGCTGGAGGGCCCGGGCTTCCCTGCTCCTGGGCCCGGCGCTGTTCGCCGCCCTCCTGCTCCTTCCGCTTCCGCTCAAGCCCGAGGCCCAGCGCCTGGCCGCGGTGATGGCCCTGGTGGTGGCCTTCTGGATCGGGGAGCCCATCCCGGTGGCCGCCACGGCCCTCCTGGCGCCCTGCCTGGCCCTCCTCGTGGGCGCGGTGCCGGGGGCGGACGTCCGGACCCGGGTGGCCGCGGCCTTCTCCAAGTTCGGGGACCCCATCCTGATGCTCTTCATCGGCGGTCTCTTCCTGGCCCAGGCCATGGCCGCCCACGGGCTGGACCGGCGCATCGCCCTGGGCATCCTCTCCCGGAAGTCGGTCGGGGCCTCCGGGGCCCGGATGGTGGCCGCCCTCGGGGTCTGCTCCTGCCTGCTCTCCATGTGGATGAACAACACGGCCGTCACGGCCCTCATGATCCCCATCGCCGCCGGGATGCTGGGCGTGGCCCGCCGGGGACGGCCCTCCGGGGCCCTGGGCGAGGCGGCCATGCTCATGATCCCTTTCGCGGCCACCGTGGGCGGCCTGGCCACCCCCGTCGGGACGGCACCCAACCTCATCGGCCTGGGCCAGCTCAGGACCCTGGCTGGGGTGGAGGTGGGGTTCCTGCAGTGGATGCTCCTGGCCCTGCCCCTGGCGGCGGCCCTGATGGCCGCCCTGATCCTCCTCCTGGGCCGGGGCCTTCCCGTCCACGCCGAGGCCCTGGCGGCCGAGGCCGCCTCCGAGCGCGGACGCCTGGGCCCCTGGAGCCGGGGGGAGAAGCTGACCCTGGCCGCCTTCCTGATGGCCGTGGGCCTCTGGATCCTGGGCGGCCTGGCCCAGGCCTGGAAGGGGTGCGCCCCGCTCCAGTGGCTGTCGGGGCGCATCCCCGAGGAGAGCGTCCCGCTCCTGGCCGCGGGCCTGCTCTTCCTGCTGCCGGCATCGAAAGGCCGCCCCGTCCTGACCTGGGCCCAGGCCTCCCGCATCGACTGGGGGACCCTGCTCCTGCTGGGCGGGGGGCTGTCGCTGGGGGACCTGATGCTGAAGACGGGCCTGGCCGCCGCCCTGGGCGATGCGGCCGTCCAGGGGTTGGGGATCTCCTCGCTCTGGGGGCTCACCGCCCTGGCGGCCGCCCTGGCCATCGGCCTCTCCGAGCTGACCTCGAACACGGCCACGGCCAGCATGCTCCTGCCCGTGGTGATCGCCCTCGCCAAGGCCGCGGGGGTGTCCGTGATCCCGCCGGCCCTGGCGGCCACCCTGGGATGCTCCTTCGGCTTCATGCTGCCGATCTCGACCCCGCCCAACGCCCTGGCCTATGCCACGGGGATGGTGCCCCTGAGGGTGATGGCGCGGCGCGGGCTGGTCTTCGACGCGATCGGCTTCGTCGTGCTGACGGGCGGGCTACGGCTTCTCTGTCCCGCCCTTGGGCTGGTCTGACCCGCCGTCCAGGGGCACGAAGACCCCCTTCTCGACCTTCCAGCAGATGTAGGGGGAGGTCTTCACGTCCCCCTTGTCGTCGAACGCGATCTTCCCGAAGGCGCCGTCGTGCTCCCGGGCCCGGATGGCC
>JAHFOU010000146.1 GCA_023261525.1 Planctomycetota bacterium
ACGATCCACGCGGTCTTCTTCGACATCGACGACACCCTCTACTCGACCACCCGCTTCGCCCAGAAGGCCCGGCGCAACGCCATCCGGGCCATGATCCAGGCCGGGCTCCGGATGGAGGAGGACGCGGCCCTGGCGGAGCTGGATGAGGTCATCGCGGAGTTCTCGTCCAACTACGAGCACCACTACGAGAAGCTCCTCCTGCGCCTGCCCCAGGCGGCCCAGGGCCTCAACCCGGCCATCCTGGTGGCGGCGGCGGTGGTGGCCTACCACCAGACGAAATCGAAGGAGCTCGCCCCCTTCCCGGACGTGGCCTCGGCCTTCCCGCGCCTGGCGAAGGCGGGGCTCAGGCTGGGCATCATCACCTCGGGCCTGACGGTCAAGCAGGCGGAGAAGATCGTGCGCCTGGGCATCCTGCCCCACCTGGACCCGGCGGGGATCTTCATCACGGAGCAGATCGGGATCTCGAAGCCGAACCCCAAGCTCTGGCAGACGGCCTGCCGCGCCTTCAAGCTGAAGCCGTCCGAGTGCGCCTACGTGGGAGACCACCCGGTGCACGACGTGGAGCCGGTCAAGAAACTCGGCATGGTCTCCATCCTGAACCGCCGCGGCCTCGGGAAGTACGAGACCCTGGCGGCCAAGGTGGCGCCGGACCACGAGATCCGGAGCTTCGACGAGCTGATCGGGATCCTGGGGAAGGACTACGGGGTCAGGATCTGAGCGGTCAGTCCCAGGCCAGGATGCGGGGCCCCGCCCCGGCCTGCCAGGCGAACGTGATGTCGTCGAAAACGGGGCTTTCCAGGATCGGCTGCCCCCCGGGGTCCGCGAGGTCCACAGCGAGACGGACCCGGTAGCGGAACTGCGGGACCAAGCGGCTGATGGCGACCCCAGGAGCTAGGTGTCCGAGCATGGAAGGATCCCCGCTCGCCGTATCCAGGGTACCCGCAGCATCCAGCAGGTCGACATCGACCCGGCACCGGCCATCCAGGGCCGGGTCGGAATCCCTGGGCGTCCCGGCCGCGGGCACGACGCCACCAACCGTGTGAAGCTCCAAGCAACGGGCCGAGGGGAGGCAAGCCGTCCACCAGGCCCTAAGAAGACGACAGGACGACTGGGCAGGCGCCAACGGCGCGGAGAGGAAACGCCCCTCGCCCTTGTAGTAACGCCCGTCCCGATAGCGGGCCAGGGCCCATGCCGCGCAAGCGGTCTCAGCTGGGCCGGAGGCGTCTCCGAAATTGACGACCGCGAATTCGTCGAGGACTTGGTTGGCCGCGGTGCCGTATCCCATGGGAACATCCGCGGAGGGCTGCGGCCCGATCACCAGGAAGGTCCCGGCGGAGAAGAGGTCCTTACTGCTCTTGATGTCAAGCGGCGGATTAACGTAGGTCCCACCTCCCGGATCTACCCATGCGCTCGGGGGGAAACCGTCCGATGCAAAGGAGAGGTCCGGGCCAACGACGTTCTCGTTCGAATCGAATCGGGCCGTCACCAGACGCCAGCGCAGTCCCGGCATCCGGACCAGGCCCGAGCCCTGGGGAGTTCCCCACGCATGGGCTTGCCGCTCGAACTGGACGTCTCCCACCACATCCGTGTTCTCGAAGATCATCCCCCACTGCTCCGGATTCCGGCGCCCAAGGACCATGACCTGGGTATTCATGGGGCGACGGACACAAGCGACATCCACCATCGTGACCATGCCGACCGGAAGGCAAGGCTTGACCCAGTAACTCAAGGCCCCATAGTTGCTTCTTGCGGCCGGGAAACCGGGGACCAGCCCGGGAGGCGGGAGGTTTCCGGAAGTCGAAAAGGCCACCGCATGCTGCCCCTGGAGGTGCACCCCGTCGGGGTAGAGCGTCGAAGGCTCCAGGCCGGAAGCCGGCCACATCGACTCGGCAGTGTCGGTCTGAAGCGCCACGGAAGAGGCTTCGGGACCGTTGACACGGGCCCTTGATCCACCGAGAGCGGCATCCCAGCCGTTATCGAAATGATGCAGGAACGTGAACGGGCCTCCGGCCGGGGACGTCTCCATCAATTCCACCGTGGCCAGGGAGATCCGACCGTCGGTCCGTGATGCCTTGCCGGCAAGGCAGGCCAAGGGATGGCAGGGATAGGTCGCCGCCGCCAAGCCCTGCCCCCCGCCCATGGGATTCCAGGAGGCCCCCGCCCCGAAGGTCCTCTGGATGGGAAGAGGAGGCTTGTCGGTGGCAAGGGAAAGGCAACTCTGAGGGGAATTGTCGGGGCCTCGCCCGGCCAGGAAATCGTCCTGGCTGGTCTGTCTCAGCATGGCAAAGACCTGGATCGTGGCCGTGGCCGAGCCCGTGGCCAGCAAGCGCCCTCCCCTGTCTGTGATGCGACCCAGGGAAGCGATGCGGAAGACCCCGGGCGGCTGAAGGCTTCCTTCGGTGGACCAGACCTGAAGATCCGTCTTGTCCACCCATTTCCAAAGGCACTGGTCGGGAAGCTCCTTGGCCGACCGCGTATTGGGGTTGAAGTTCGCCTTGAGGAGGTCAGCCCCGGACTGATTCCCTCCCCCGCCGGCGCCACCCGACATCCCGTTGAGGGTTCCGGGGACCAGGTCGTCGCAGAAGGCTTCGAACTCAGCCCAGGTCCCGAAGGGGCGTCGCCCGATCAGAAGGTCGGCGACGGAAGTCGCCTGGCTCGCCGAAATCGAGATACTTGAAGTGGCCGTCAGGGGATCCTCCCAGGATCTTCCCGTCAGATCCTGGAGCAGGGCGATCAGGACCGGGCGGGTCACCGCATTGAGGTTAACCGGAGGACGCCCTCCCGTCTCCAGAAGCAAAGGGAGGCGGTTGCGCTTGACCTTCCCGATCGAACCCAGCGTGGATTCCCCAGGGAAAGCGTTCGGGTGGATTACCCCGTCGTCCACCCAGCTGGAGGTCGCCAGCCAGGGGGAGAGATCCCGGGAGATCCCCAGGCTCACCTGGAGTTCGGTGATCGAGCGATAACCCCCCAAGGGACGGTTTTGCAGGACCCGGGAGCCGAGAGAGGCGATCCCGACCTCGGCCTGCTGTCCCAGGACGTCCAGGATGCGGGCCAGCTGGAAGTTCCATCCCAGCCCCGTATCGTTGGCAGCCCCCGTGGGCCTGACGTCAGGATCCCGATGGTCGGGAACCCCATCGTTGTCCCGATCCACGTCATCCAGGATCCCGCCGTTCACGTCGATCTTGGCCGACTCGTCCTCCACCTTGAGCGCATAGTGATTCCCCTGAGGGCATTCGTCCCCGGAAAGGCCGCCAGAGTATCCCCTGAGGCGCTCCTCCACCGGCAGGAGTTTGGGCATTGCCCCCCCTCGGGCGGCAAAGGAGGGCCTCAGTGCGAACCTCACCGGACAGGATTCCACGTCGGCCGAGGTCGCCGTCCCGGTGGCGTGGAAGATCTCCTGGGCGGCTTCGAAAGCGGAGAGCTGAAGGTCCGAGGAGGCGTCCCAGTTCTCACCCCCGTAGCGGCTGTCCGGGACATCCGGATCCTGTCCGGCGCTCAGCCGGGCCATCGCATCCTCGATCCCGGAGCGGGCCAGGAGCAGCGCCTTGGTGGCATAGAGGCGTTGCCGAGACGCCCGCCGCTCCAGCTGGGCCAGGGTCACAAAGGCCACGGACAGCAGGGTCAGGACGCCGAGCACCCCCACGACGACGAGGAGGACCACGCCGCGGGGGGGCCGGACGCTCATCTGACCTCCCGGATAACCCGGCGCTGGTCGGCCTCGGACAGGGACGGATAGAGCGGAAGGGAGAGCACCCTGCGGAAGAGGACCTCCGTCGCCGGGAAGCGTCTCGGGTCCAGGTCCAGGTACCGGTGCAGGGGTTGGAAAACCGGGGGCTTGGCCTCGATGCCCTTCCCCGCCAGCACCATCGCGGCCCTGCGGGCGTCCGCCACCTCCACCGTGTAGCGGAACCAGGTCCGCTTCGGGCTCTCCGCATCGAAGGGGAGGGTGAGGCCCGGGACATCCCGCAGCGCCCGGGTGTAGCGGTCCGCCAGGCGCTTCCTCGCCTTCAGGAAGCCGTGCAGGCGCCCGAGCTGGACCCTGCCCACCGCGGCCTGGAGATCCGTCATCTGGGCATTGAAGCGGAGACGGTAGCGGTCCCGGTTGTCGTGAAGAAGCAGGTCCCTCACCCCCTCCACCAGGCGCCGGTCCTCCCCCAGCACCATGCCCCCCTGACCTCCCGAGGTCAGGAGCTTGGTGGCATAGAAGGAGAGCACCGTCAGGGTTCCGGCCCTGCCCACCCCCGCCCCGAGCGTGAGCGCGCAGTCCTCCACCACCGGGACGCCCAGGCGGGCGATCTCCCGCACCGGGGCCGGACGCCCGAAGAGATGGGGCACCACGAGGACCGCCGTCCTGGGCGTCAGGGCCTTCCTCGCCAGGGCCGGCGTCAGGTGGTAGGTCTCCCGGTCCACGTCGCAGACCACCGGCCTCGCCCCGTTCGCCAGGACGGCGTTCAGGACCGCGCTGCACACGTAGGAAGGCAGGACCACCTCGCGCCCCGGCCCGGCGCCCAGGACGGACAAGGCCAGCTGGAGGGCCGAGGTCCCCGAAGAGGCCGCCGCCGCGTGACGCCGCCCCACCCAGCGGGCGGTCTCCCGTTCGAAGGCCGCCACCTCGGGCCCCAGGGACAGGAATCCCGAGGCGAGGACGCGCGCCGCAGCGCGGGACTCGGCGGCGCCCAGGGTCGGCCGGGAGTGGGGGATCACGCGGAGCGGCGGCGCAGGCGGAGGACGGCCAGGACGGCGACCAGGAGGCCGGCCAGCACATAGCTGGCGTGGTGGTACTTGGGCATCCCGAACTCCTTCAGGTCCACGAAGCGGTCATAGAGCAGGGCGAAACGGCCCTGCACCGTGAACCCGTAGGAGGCCCCGAAGCTGACCATCAGGAAGAGGATGCCCACCTTGGAGACGGCCTTCACCGGGCCCTTGTGCTCGACGGAGAAGAAGAAATAGGTCAGCACGGAAAGGACCCCGACCAGGATCAGGAGGGCGCTGAAGTCCCCCCAGAGGCCGGCGGTGGTGGTGTCCGGGACGGACTTCCCCCCGACCCCATGCATCAGGACCAGGGGCCGGACCGTCCCCTGCACCTGCTCGAAGATCTGGGAGGCCACCGTGGTCGGGATGGCCACCCCGGCCGTGTATCCCATCATGAGGGCCATGGGCCAGCGGCTGAGCCAGGCCGCCTTGGGCACGAAATGGCAGAGCATGAGCAGGCCCAAGGCCGCGGGGATCAGGAGGACCCAGTCATGAGGGGCTTTGACCAGGGGCTCCCACCACTTGGGGATCAGGGTCTGGAAAAGGGTCTGGACCAGGATGTAGCCCAGGGAGACCCCCACGTAGAGGTGCTCGCCCACCTTGTAGAAGGGGTTGTCCTCGTACAGGAAGGAGAACATGCAGAGGGTGAGGCCGGCGGCCGCCCAGGCGCCCAGGAGCTGGGCATGCGCATCCCACCAGGTCATGTGCGCCTCCCCGCCAGGGCCGCGGCGTTGGCCGCCAGGACCAGGGCGATCAGGAGGAAGGCGCCCAGGGCCAGGGAATCCATCCCCTTGGTGGCCGAGCCCTCCTCCTTCATCAGGCTCTCGTACTCGGCCGCCCCCTTCATCCCCGAGACCAGGGCCAGGACCTGCCCGGACTGGAGGTAGGGCTGGAGGGTGGTCGCGTTCACGGACGTGGTGCCCGCCGCCAGCGGGACCTTGTAGCGGTCCCCCCCGAACTGCACCCAGGCGTCCGGGCCGGGAACCCCCGCCCCCAGGGAGACGACGAGCTGGAAGTCCTTGAGGGTCTTCACAGCCTTCATGGCCGGAAGGTCCCGGGTGGCGTGCCCCCGAACGTCCTGGGGGAAGGTCTTGGCCAGGTCCTGGCCCATCCCGAGGATGACGATGGCGCCCCCGGGCTGGCTCCCGAGAAGCACGTAGTCCTGGCCGTCGACGGCCTTGGCCTGGTCGGCGCAGTCCTGGACGATGCGCTGGGCCAGGCCCCAGCCGGTCTGCCAGAGGCCGGTGGCGAAGACCACCAGGTGGCGCTGGAAGGCATGGCGCAGGATGGCCTTGGCCTGGGGCTCCAGCTCGGGCTTGGAGGCGGGGTCGAAATCGAAGGAGAGCAGGAGGTTGGATCCGGGCGGGAGCTTCTCGATGCGGTCATACAGGGCCTGGACGGGCGGGGTGATGCTGAGACCCGGGAAGTGGAACGGGTGGGCCA
>JAHFOU010000147.1 GCA_023261525.1 Planctomycetota bacterium
CGCATCCAGGGCCCCCTCGTCGCGAAGGACCCCTGGGCCGTCCTCTCGGCCGGGACGGCGCTGCGGTGAGGGCGCGGCCGAAGCGGATGCGCATCGGCATCGTCTGCTACCCCACCTTCGGGGGCAGCGGGGTAGTGGCTTCCGACCTGGCCCACGGGCTGGCCCAGCGCGGCCACGAGGTCCATCTGCTCTCCTACGAGAGCCCGGCCCGGCTCTGGTTCCACCCCAACCTCCAGGTGCACGAGGTGGAGGTCACGGCCTATCCCCTCCACAAGTACCCCCCCTACACCCTGGCCCTGGCCGTCCGCATCGCCGAGGTCTGCAAGGCCCACCGCCTCGACCTGGTCAACGTCCACTACGCCGTCCCCCACGGGGCCAGCGCCCTGGTGGCCCGGGCCCTCGGGCGGCGCTTCGCCCTGGTGACCACCTGCCACGGGACCGACATCTCCCTGACCGGCGGCGACCCGGGCTTCGCCCCCCTCATCCGCTGGACCCTCCAGAACAGCGAGGCGGTCACGGCGGTCTCGGGGTGGCTGGCCCGCGAGACACGCCGCCTCTTCCGGGTTCCCCTGCCTGACGTCCTGCCGAACTTCGTGGACCTGGCGCGCTTCGCGCCCATCCCCGTTTCCCCGGGCCTGCCGCGGGTGGTGCATTGCTCCAACTTCCGTCCGGTCAAGCGTCCCTGCGACGTGGTGACGGCCTTCGCGAAGGCGGCCCGCGGCATCCCCGCCCGCCTGGACCTGGTCGGCGACGGGCCCGAGGCCGCCCGGGCCCGGGCCGAGGCGGCGAGGCTGGGCATCTCGGGGAAGGTCCGCTTCCTGGGGAGCCAGGAGGCCGTGGAGGAGGTCCTGCGCGGGGCCTCGGCGTACCTCCTGGCCAGCGAGTCCGAGTCCTTCGGCCTCTCGGCCCTGGAGGCCATGGCTTGCGGGGTGCCCGTGGTGGCCCCCCGGGTCGGCGGCCTTCCCGAGGTGGTCCGCCACGGCCGCACCGGCCTCCTCTGCCCGTCCGGGGACGTCGGGGCCCTGGGGCGGGCCCTGAGGCGCCTCCTGACGGACGAGGCCCTGAGGCGCCGGATGGCCGAGGCCGCCCGCGGCCTCGCGGTGGACCGCTTCGGCCGGGAGATCGGCATCGCCCGCTACGAGACCCTCTACCGCAAGGCGCTGGCCGTCAGGAGGTCCCATGCCTGAGGACTGCCTGTTCTGCCGCATCGTGAGCGGGTCGATCCCAGCCACCAAGGTCCATGAGGACGCCGAGACCCTGGCCTTCCTCGACATCCACCCCCAGGCCAGGACCCATGTCCTGGTCATCCCCAAGGCGCATGTCGGGAGCGTGCTCGACCTCCCGGCGGGCTCGCCGGTGATGGCGCGGCTGACGGAGGTGGCCTGCCGCCTGGCGCGGGAGGGGAAGATCGCCGAGAGCGGATTCCGTCTGGCGGTGAATACCGGGACCGACGGGGGCCAGACGGTCGGCCATCTCCACCTCCACCTCCTGGGTGGGCGGCGGATGACCTGGCCGCCCGGCTAGGGGGCCGGCTCCAGGGTCACGGTGAGGGTGACCCACTCCTCTTCCGGCTTCGCGGTTTCTCGACCTTCCTCGTGCTGCTGGGCGTACCCCTCCGGGCGTGCCGCGTCGGTCTTTTCCTCCAGATCCCGGGCTTTCCCGGAACCTTCCTTGGTCCTGGTGTAAAGGAGGCCGCTCTCCGCGGGGGGCGGGACCAGGACCCTGGCGCCCAGCTCGGAGAGGCGTTGGGCGGCCTCGCGCAGGTCGGCCTTCCGGACCCGGAAGGAGAGGACCTGGGGAGCCGTCGGGGTGGCATTCTGTGCCCGCATCGCCGGCGCGCCTTTGGCGGCCCCGGCTCCGAAGGACGGAAGCTCGCTGCGCTTGTCGGCGACCTCCGCTTTCCTCTCCAGCTCCAGCGCATCCATGGCCTTGTTCTTCTCGGCCTTCTCCTCCTCCTCCTCCACCTTCCTGTCCGCCTTGTTCAGCGCGTCCTTCTGCTCCTTTTCGGCGGCCGCTTCGTCCCTTGGCGGAGGCGGCGGAAGGAATCCGGCCATGACCTCCCGGATCCGCTCGGCATCCCGGGCGGGATCCTGGACCGGGAAGGCCCAGGCCAGGGCCACGGTCATGGGCTCGGACGCAGGCTGGACAGGCGGGGCTGCAGGAGCCGCCAGTTGTGGGGAAGGCTTGGCTTCTGTAAGCAGGTCCGGCTTCAGACTATCCTGTTGCTTCATATCTTCGAGAGTCATGCATCCGACGTTTTTGTCCAGCTCCTCCAGCTCCTTGGCGTCCTTCTCGGGCTTCTTGAATTCGAGGGAGGGGTCGGCGTTCCGTCGTCTCTCCTGCTTCTCCCCCCCGAGGTCGGCCAGGGCCGGAGCCGAAGGACGGGGCGCCCTCGGCGCCGCGGGCGGCGGGGTGTTCATCCCCCCCGTTCCCAGCTTCAGGATGAGCAGGAGGACGGCCGCCGCCGCCAGGCCCTTGAGCGCGAAACCCGGGGAGCTCCAGCGCTGGGGAACGGGGCCGGCCTTGGGCTCCGCCAGGACCTGGCTCCGCTCGAGCCTGGACATGATCCCCGACGCAAATCCCTGGGCCGCAGGGTGCTGGGGAAGGTTGCGGACCGCGGCCACGGCGCCCTGGAAGCGCTTCCACTCCGCCTGGCAGGGCGGGCAGGCTTCGAGGTGCTCCCGGATCTCCCGGGCGATGACCTCGGGCAGGTCCCCGTCGAGGAGTTCCGAGAAGCGGTCCCGGGCGGCTTCACAGGTCATGGGTGCTCTGCTCCCTTCCTGCCCCTTGGACGCCGGAATGGGCCCTTCGGTTCCATTTAAACCCTGCCTTCCAGGAGCTGTCTCAACTGCATCCGGGCGCGGTGGAGGCGGGATTTCACGGTGCCCACGGGGACGCCGGCCGTCTCGGCGATCTCCTCGTAGTCCCTTCCGTCGATATCCCGCATCACCACGATCCAGCGGGCGTCCGCGTCCAGGGCCTGGAGGGCCTGTTGGACCGTGCGCTCCAGGTCCCGGGACATGGCGCGGCGCACGGGATCGTCCGGGGCCTGGGGGATGCCGGGGCCGTCCTCCTGGAGGCTGAGGGGGCGCCCCCGTCGCGCGGCCGTGCGCTGCTGGCTGATGGCCAGGTTGCGGGCGATGGCGTACAGCCAGGTGTAGAACTGGCTCTCCCCCCGGAAGTCCCGGATCCTCTGGTAGGCCTTGAGGAAGACCTCCTGGGCCAGGTCCTGGGCGGCGGCGGAGTCGCCGAGGAAGTGGGTCAGGGCATTGACGAGGCGGTCCTGGTACTTGAGGACCAGGCGCTCGAAGGATTGGGAGTCCCCCTCCTTGCAGCGGGAGACCAGCTCCAGGTCCTGGGCCGCGATGGCCAGGGGCCTTACTCCTTCAGGGACTTCTCCAGGCGCTCCTGCATCCAGACGTCCCGGATCCGGGCCAGGTCGGTCTGGGAGAGCCCCAGCCCCCGGGCGGCCTCGGTCCAGACGCCGGCATCGGGATCCTGGAGGGCCTTCTGGAGCCCGTCGACCACGGTGACGGGGGCCGGCTTCCCTTCCGCCTTGAGGATGTCCGCGATGGCCCGGGCGGCGGCCCGGCGCACCTCAGGGGGATTGGCGGCGGAGGCCAGGACCTTGAGCAGGTCGGGCATGCAGGCGGACGTGGCAATCGCCCCGGCCGCATCCATGGCGGCGACGCGGACCGCATCCACCCGGCGGGGCTCGGAGGATTCGGAGAAGGCCCGCACCAGGGCCTGCTCGGCCTCGGCGACGGGGAACACGGGGTCGTTTCGCTCCAGGCCGGCCAGGGCGCGGCAGGCGGAACGGGAGGCCTCGTCGGCCATGTCCTTGCTGTCGCGCAGGGCCGGGTCGTCCCGGGTGAAGACGGCGGCCAGGGCGCCCTTCACGTCGGCGTCGGAGGCGGCCGAGGGGAGGAAGCCCGCCACCCGCTGGCCGGCGTAGACTTTCTTGGCCAGGTCCAGGTCGGCGGCGTCGGTCACCACGATCACCGGGATGGTGCGGGCCCGGAAGTCCTCCTGGAGCTTCAGGAAGAGCTCGCGGGCGTAGCGCTTCTCCGCGGGGAGGTCCTTGTCGCCCGCCTGGTAGTGGGTGATCTCCTCCACGCGGCGGGTCAGCTCCTGGCTCTCGGGGGAAGGCTGGGCGGACGGGGTCTTGCGGCCCAGGCTGGCGTCCAGCAGGATGAGGTCCTTGCCGGGGGCGCGGTTGAGGGCGCTCAGGCACTCGAAGGCGGAGGCGGCGCCCACCGGGATGCACTGGGCGGCGCGGACCTGGGCGGAGAGGCGGTTGCGCAAGTCCCCGTCGTCGCTGACCACCAGGGCCACGCGGATCCCGGCCTCGCCGGCGGCGTCGGCCAGGTCGCGGATCACGGTGCCGGCCCCGAGGATGGCATGGCGCGGGCGGATCCGGGCCACGGCCACGGCGGCGGCGTAGCGGATGCGCTTGTCCGGGTGCTCCAGGGCCTTCAGCAGGGGCGAGGCGTCCTTGGTGAGATCCACGACCTCCTGGATCTGGTCGGTGGGCAGGGTGATGAAGGCGGTGCCGCCGCCCTTGTTGTCCTGAAGATCAACCTTCACCGCGGGGTCCTGGCCCATGGCCTTGGCCTGGGCCAGGTCCTGGGTCGTGATGATGCTGGTGCCGGGTTCCTTCCCCGCGGAGACGGAGCCGTCGATGCGGCCGCCACCCTTGAGGAGGATGACGTCCGCCCGGGCGGCGGTGAGGGACAGGGCCAGGGCGATCGACAGGAGGCGGGACAGGCGCATCGGGCTCCTCCGCTTAGGGTGAGTTCCCCGGCATTGTATCGGGAGGGTTCCTCTTTTCCATGCCAAATGCGCCTCGGCTTGCTAGAATCCCGCACGTGAAGCCCCTTCCCGTCGTCATCCTCTGCGGAGGCAAGGGCACCCGCCTCAAGCAGCTCACGGAGGACGTGCCCAAGCCCCTGATCGAGGTCGGGGGCCGCCCCATCCTCTGGCACCTGATGCGCTTCTTCGCCCACCAGGGGCACCGGGAGTTCATCCTCTGCCTGGGCTACAAGGGCGAGGCGGTGAAGCGCTGGTTCATGGAGCACCAGCCCTGGGAGGCCGAGGACTTCACCCTGACCTTCTCCCCGGACTCCCGGCGCGTGCGCACCCACGCCCCGGAGCCCGAGCCCTGGACCATCACCTTCGCCGACACCGGCGAGGACACCAACACCGGCGGCCGCATCAAGCGCGTGGAGCGCTACGTGAAGGGCCGGAGCTTCCTGGCCACCTACGGCGACGGGCTCTCGGACGTGGACCTGGGCGCCCTCCAGCGCTTCCACCGCCGCTCCGGACGCCTGGCCACCCTGACCGCCGTCCGCCCCGCCTCCCAGTTCGGCATCCTGGAGCTGGGGCCCAAGGACGCGGTCAAGGCCTTCCAGGAGAAGCCGCGCATGACCTCCTGGGTGAACGGGGGCTTCTTCGTCTTCGAGAAGGGCGTCTTCGGCTACCTGGGCGACAACGACATCCTGGAGCGGGCCCCCTTCGAGCGCCTGGCCGCGGACGGCCAGATCGGCGCCTACCGGCACGAGGGCTTCTGGGAGTGCATGGACACCTACCAGGACAACCTGCGCCTGAATCGCGCCTGGCACGAGGGCAAGGCGCCCTGGAAGATCTGGGAGAACCGGTGAGCGGCTTCTCCTGGCAGGGGCGCAGCGTCCTGGTGACGGGGTCCACGGGCTTCCTCGGGGGCTGGCTGACCCAGGCCCTGCTGGATCGTGGCGCGTCGGTCACGGCCCTGGTCCGCGACGAGGTGCCCGGCACCCTCTTCTCCCGCTGGAAGCTGGCCGAGCGCTGCACCGTGGTGCGCGGGTCGATCGAGGACCAGGCCCTGGTGGAACGGGCCCTCAACGAGTACGCCGTCGAGGCCGTCTTCCACCTGGCGGCCCAGGCCATCGTCGGCGTGGCCAACCGCTCCCCCCTCTCCACCTTCGAGGCCAACATCCGGGGCACCTGGACCGTGCTCGAGGCCTGCCGTCGCTCCCCCACGGTCAAGCGCGTGGTCATGGCCTCCAGCGACAAGGCCTACGGGATCGCGAAGAAGCTCCCCTACACCGAGGACACCCCTCTCGCCGGGCGCTTCCCCTACGACGTCTCCAAGTCCTGCGCCGACCTCATCGCCCAGTCCTTCGCGGCGACCTACGGCCTTCCGGTCTCGGTCACCC
>JAHFOU010000148.1:0-2522 GCA_023261525.1 Planctomycetota bacterium
TCTTCAATGCCCTCAAGCCCGCCACGCCGGAAAACCGCAAGGCCGCCCAGGGCTTCCTGGACGGGCTCAAGGCCATGGGCGGAACGGCCATCGACGAGGCCCTCCAGAAGGCCCTGGCCCTCCGCCAGGGGGGGGAGAGGCCCTTCGTGGTGATCTTCTTGACCGACGGCCAGCCCACCATCGGGGAGAGGGACGACGACGCCATCGTGGCCAAGGCCCGCAAGACCGACGCCGCCACCCGCGTCTTCTGCTTCGGGATCGGGACCGACGTCAACACCCACCTCCTGGACCGCATCACCGAGGCCACCCGGTCCTCCAGCCAGTACGTGCTCCCCGAGGAGGACCTGGAGGTCAAGCTCTCCTCCTTCTGGGGGCGCATCCAGGCCCCGGTGATGACCGACGTCAAGGTGACCTTCGGCGAGGGCGTGAAGGCCTCCAAGATCCATCCCGGCGTCCTGGGCGACCTCTTCCGGGGGGACCAGCTCATGGTGTTCGGACGCTACAGCGGCTCGGGGCCGGCGGCCGTCACCGTGGAGGGGAGGTTCCAGGGCGAGGTCCGGCGCTTCGTGATGGAGGGCATCTTCCCGGACGAAAGCCGGGAGAGGGCCTGGGTGGGACGGCTCTGGGCCTCCCGGCGGGTGGGCTGGCTCCTGGACGAGATCCGCCTGAGGGGGGAGAGCGCCGAGCTCAAGGACGAGGTCACGGCCCTGGCCCGGGAGTTCGGCATCGTGACGCCCTACACGGCCTACCTGATCCTCGAGGACGAGCGGAAGCAGGTGGCCTTCGGCCAGATGCGCCCCGGCGCGGCGGCCCTGCGGGAGATGGCGGCGGATGCCGAGGTCCAGGACAGGAGCCGCGACGGCTACGAAGCCTTCAAGGAAGAGAAGTCCGGTCGCAATGCCGTGGAGGGCCGCAACGACACCGACAAGCTCAAACAGCTGGATTCCTACGCGTCCGCGGCCCCGGCCGCCGGCCTGGGCAAGCGCGGTGGGGGGAACTACGCCCAGCAGTGCCGGAACCTGGGTTCCAAGACCTTCTACCAGAACGGGAAGGACTGGGTGGACGCGGACGTCCAGAAGTGCCCGTCCGCCCGCCGGGTCCAGGTCAAGTTCGCCTCGGAGGAGTACTTCGAGCTCTGCCGCAAGGTCCCCGAGGCGGCCCCCTGGCTGTCCGTGGGGCAGAACCTCCAGATCGCCCTGGGGGACAGCGTCTACGAGATCACGGAATAACCTCAACCCAGGAGGATCGCCCATGACGAGAATCAAGACCGCCCTGCTTCTGGCCGCCTGTGCCGCCCTGCCCCTGGCCGCGGAGGAGATCGCCATCTGCCGGGCGGCGCCGGAACGCCCCCAGGTGGACCTGGTGCTCTGCCTGGACGCCTCCAACTCCATGGACGCCCTCATCGCCTCAGCCAAGCTCAAGCTCTGGGCCATCGTCAGCGAGATGGCCAAGGCCAGGCCCACCCCGGAGCTCCGCGTCGCCCTCCTCTCCTACGGGAACAACGGGTACGACAAGGAGAAGGGGTGGGTGCGCATCGACTGCCCTTTCACGACGGACCTCGACGGGCTCTCGGCGAAGCTGGACGCCGTCACCACGAACGGCGGGGACGAGTACGTGGCCCGGGTGGTCCGGGAGGCCCTGCTCTCCCTGAACTGGACGCCCTCGTCCAAGGCCCTCAAGGTGGTCTTCGTGGCGGGAAACGAGCCCGCCACCCAGGATCCCCAGTTCACCCTGGAGAAGGTCTTCGGCGACGCCATCGCCCGGGGCATCCAGGTGAACACCCTCTACTGTGGCGCACCGACGGACCCGGATGCGGCCGGGTGGCGCACGGCGGCCTCCCGGGCCGACGGGATGTTCGCCTGCATCGACAAGGACCGCGGGACCGTGGCCCTGGCCGCGCCCCAGGACAAGGAGCTGGCGGAGCTGAGCGGGAAGCTGAACACCACCTACCTGGGCTACGGGGTCCAGGGGCGTCTGCGCAAGGAGTCCCAGGCGGCAGGGGATGCCAGCGCCGCTAAACAGGCACCCTCGGCCGCGGCGGAACGGGCCTGCTCGAAGTCGGGCGGGTGCTACGAGAACTCGGACTGGGACATGGTGGACGCCCTCCAGAACAAGCGGATGGACCTCTCCGTGCTCAAGGACGAGGAGCTTCCCCAGGAGATGCGCGGGCTCGATGCCGCCGGGCGCCAGGCCTACGTGGAGCGGAAGGCCCAGGAGCGGGCCCGGATCCAGGAGGAGATCCAGAAGCTCAGCAAGGACCGGGAAAGCTATCTGAAGGAGGAGATGAAGAAGCAGGGCCTCTCGGACGAGAAGTCCCTGGACGGCGCGATCCGCAAGGCCGTGAAGGCCCAGGCGGAGAAGAAGGGGATGACGTTCAGCGAGTAGGCTTCAGGGCATCCAGCGCGGATTGGGCGGCGGCCTTCACCCGGCCGTCGCCCCGCTGGGCCGCCCGGGTCAGGTAGTCCGCCGCGGCCGGATCCCCCGTCCTGCCCAGGGCCCGGCAGAGGGCCTCCGCCAGCTCC
>JAHFOU010000148.1:2532-5692 GCA_023261525.1 Planctomycetota bacterium
GGGTCGGCGGCCAGGGCCAGCAGGAGGGCCTGGCTGATCCTCGGGTTCTCCGGGCGCGCCAAGGCGAGCGCGGCGCGTGCGCGCTCCTTGGGCTGGCCCTTCTCCAGCTTCTCCAGCAGGAAGGTCACGACGTCGCGTCCGCCCAGCTCCTCGGCGGCCCAGGCCGCCTGAAGACCTACCGCCTCGGGATCCACCGTCAGGCAGTCCAGGAGGGCGGGGACGATCGCACGATCCCCTTGCTTGGCCAGCTCGTAGGCGACCTGGAGCCTCTCCTCCGCGGGGGCGGCCGGGTCGCGGATCCGGGCCAGACCCCGCTTCAGCGGGTCGGTCTCCGGGGCGGCTTTCCCCGGCTCGTCCCCGGCGATGGCCGCCTCGATCTCGTTGTCGTGGTCCTGGGTGGCGTGCAGGAGTTCCGGCAGTTTCTGCATCAGCCTTCCCAGGGCCGCCTGCACATGCCCCTTGGCGTAGATCTTGTCGATGGCGTTGATGACCTCCAGGGTCAGGGGGCGATCGCGCTGGGCCAGGCCCATCAACGGGAAGATGGACTGCTGGATGCCGAGCTGGCCCAGGGAGCGCACGGCGGCGATGCGCAGGCTCCGCTGCGGGCTGGAGAGCAAGGGCAGGAGGGCCTCGTACGCGCCCCGGGCCTCCAGCCATCCCGCGCAGGCCACCGCCGCCTCCGCGACCTCCGCCTTGGGGTGGGAGAACTGCCTCGCCAGCGCGGGGCCGAATGCCGGCGTGTCGCGCAGGGCCTGGATGCGCTGGGGGTCCTTGGCGAGGCGGGTGCAGGCCGAGAGGGAGGCCAGGGCCACCTCGGCGTCCGCGTCCGCATCGGCGCCGGCCAGGAGGGTGTAGGCCCGGGCCTCCTCGGAGGGCTTGAGACGGTGCCCCTCCAGGTCCCCCACAAGGAGGGACAGGGACTTCAGACGCACCGAAGGCAGGGGGTCGGCCAGGTCGGCCGCGACGCGGTCCAGTCCCCGCTTCTGCAGGGCGAACCAGAGGCCTCCCCCGACGACGGCGCAGGCCAGGATGCCCGCGGCGAAGGTGCCCAGGGTGACGCGGTTGCGACGGATCGTGCGCCCGGCCTGGGTCAGCCCCGTCATCCGCTGGGCGTCGACGTCCTCATGTTTCAGGAAGCGGTCCAGGTCCTCGATCATCTTCCCGGCGTCGGCGTACCTCCGGGCCTTCTCCTTCTCCATGGCCTTGAGGCAGACCGCCTCCAGGTCGATGGGGATGCGGGGCTTCAGGGAGCGCGGGGTGGGCGGCTCGCTGTGGATCACCTGGTAGATGGTGTCCGAGAGGTTCTTGCCCTGGAAGGGGAGGCGTCCCGTGAGCATCTCGTAGAGGATGACGCCCAGGGCGTAGAGGTCGGAGCGGGCGTCGACCTCCGAGAGCTTCCCGGAGGCCTGCTCGGGCGGCATGTACGACGGCGTGCCGAAGACGTCCCCGGACATGGAGAGCACGCTCTGGGACGTGGTGTCCTTGGCGAGCCCGAAGTCCATGAGGATGGGCTGGCCCGAGGGGTCGATCAGGATGTTGGCGGGCTTGAGGTCCCGGTGCACCACCCCGTGGCCGTGGGCATAGGCGAGGGCCTGGGCGATCTCGCGGGCCAGGAGGGCGGCCTCCCGGGGGATCACGGGCTTGAGCTTCAGGCGCTTGTCCAGGGGGGTGCCCTGGACGTAGTCCATCACGAAGTAGGGAAGGCCCCCGGCCGTGCCCACCTCATGGACCGCGACGATGTTGGGGTGGCGGAGCTTGCTTGAGGCCCTGGCCTCGCGCTGGAAGCGGTGGAGGAGGTCGTCCCCGGCCGCCCCGGGCAGGAGGGTCTTGATGGCGACGACACGATGCTCTCCCGGTTTGCGGGCCTTGAGGACGATGCCCATGCCGCCGCGGCCGATCTCCTCGAGGACCTCCCAGTCCCCGAAGCGTTGGGGAACGGCCGCCGGGAAGAGGGGGGCCGGTTCCGCGGAGGGGGAGGAGGCCGGGGCCCCGGAGCGGATGACGGTCGCCTGCTCCTGGAGTTCTTCCGGCGGGCTCAGGGGCCCGCGGCACTTCTTGCAGAGGTAGCGCGCGCCGGGCTTGTAGGCGGGGACCTTGTAGCGGACCTTGCAGGCCGGGCAGAACAGAGTGGACGGGGAAGCGTTCACTGAATCTTCTTGCCGTGGGTCCGAACCTGTTCCACCAGGATCTTCTTGTCCACTCCCGGGAAGGCATGGTCGAAGGCGTTTAGGGACTTGTCGTGGTCGATGAGGTATAGGCTCTCCAGGAAGGCGCGTCGGTACCAGCCTCCTTGGGCATACATGAAGAAATGGGCGAAGGCCATGGCTTGGCAGTAGTTCAAACTCTGGTCGCCTGCTCCGAACTCGATCTGGTTCAGATCCAGCAGCGAGGCGGAGAGGTTCTGCAGGCCCTTGGGGAAGGTCGGGGTCTGGACCGAAGGATGTTTGGCGGTTGATACTGCGGTGTTCAAGTCCACCGAGGTGTAGTCACGGAGTCCTTCTACGAGGCACGCGGAACCCTCAACGCACCAGTACCCGGGGCCTGACGCCCCGGGAGCACTCTGGAAAAGGCTGTGGATCAGGTGGGTGGCCTCGTGGAACAGGGTGTCCCTCACGCCTGAAGTGCTTTTCGATGGGTCGTATTCGGTTGGGTCCACCGAAAAGAAGGCCTGGTGGGTGTCGGTGTGGGCCACGCCGTGCGAGGGTGGATCGCCGATCGCAGCCTTCGGTGGGATGTTGGAGCTTTCACAGGATGCGAAATCGGCGGTGAAAGCCAGGATCCAGACCTTCAGAGGGGCCTTGAGATCCGTCAAGAAGGCATCGAGGGGATGCAGTCCCTCGAAGAGCTCTGCCCAGAGGGCCCAGAGCGCTTCCAGGTCCCCGGCCAGTTCCAGGGTCTTGGGCAGGGGTAGGGTGCTTTTGATGAGAAAATGTTCAGTGGGGAGTTCGTAGGCCTGTTGCCAGGAGGGCAATGCCTTGGGCCCTGGTTTCACCCAATTCCCGTCCACACGCACCTTCCCCAATTTGATCTGGGAGGCAATCTCGTGTGGTAGCCATCCCAGGCCTGGGATCCGGACTTCCTGGCGGCGGGTTCGTACTTTGGTCTGATCGGGATCCATGCGGAGCGCCCAGGTCTCGATCTCTCGTGCGAGTTCCGGGGG
>JAHFOU010000148.1:5726-6165 GCA_023261525.1 Planctomycetota bacterium
CCTCGTCCCCGGTGAGGAGACGGGCTAGGCCGGCCTGGCTGTCCGCAAACCCGATTGATCCGCTCTTGAGAAGCTCCTTCGCAAGTTTGAGATGCTCCTGGGCCCAGGCGTGCCGGAGCTCCTCCCAGGTCTGGGGAGCCGCGGCGGTATTCCCAGGAGCGAGGAGCGTGAGACTCGCGAGCAGAGCTCCGGAAAGGAGCAGAAAGGATCGTCTCATGGGGTTTCCCTGACGGCCAGAATCAGCGCTTGCGTGGCTTGGGCTTCGCCTTTCCCTTCTGTTTCGCCTTCCCCGCCTCCACCGGCATGGGGAGCCATTCCTTGAGGGCGGGGTTGCCCGCCAACGGGAAGAAGTCCCTCCGCACGTTCGCGGACAGGTCCTTCTTCAGGCTCAGGGCCTGGACCAGGTGGTCCGCCGCGGCCTGGCCGTCCCCGAGCTGCA
>JAHFOU010000002.1 GCA_023261525.1 Planctomycetota bacterium
GGCTGGACGACGAGCCGGCGGAGGTCCTCGGAGGCCCGGCCGATGAGCATGCGGGGGTCGCGCTCGGAGGAGACGATGCGGTCGAGGTCCTGGACGAGGTCGGGGATGCCGTACATGAAGGTATTGTAGCAGAGCCCCGCGGGGGGTCAGAAGGGGAAGCGGGCCTGTTTCATCCGGTCGAAGGTCCCCCAGCTGGCCCGGGCGATGGGGGGGGGCGTGCCGTGCTCCGCCATCCACCGGGAGAGGAAGGCCTTGGTCTTGGGGTCGGAGGGGTAGCCGGAGCCGATCTCGCCGTACTCGGCCTCCATCCGGGAGATCCTCCGGTCCCGCGTCACCTTGGCCAGGATGGAGGCCGCGGAGACCACCGGGAAGCGGGCGTCGGCCCGGTTCTCGGCCACCAGCTCGGGGAGGAGGGGGGCGATGCGCTCCAGGAGTCGGGCGCGGAAGCGGGGGATGCCCCGGGGCCCGACGGGGGCGTCCACGTAGACGGCGGAGGGCTTGAGGGCCAGGATGCAGGCCGCGAAGGCCTCCAGCTCCAGCTCGTTGAGGTTCCTGCGGTCCATCTCGGCGGGCTGGATCTCCACGAGATGGACCCCGGCAGCCAGGGCCTTCAGCGGGGCCTCGAGGGCCTCGCGGCGGGCCGGGGAAAGCACCTTGGAATCGCGGACGCCGAGGGCCTTGAGGGCCTCCAGGTCCTCCGCGCGGACGGCGAAGCCGCAGACGACCATGGGGCCGAGGACGGGGCCGCGGCCGGCCTCGTCGATCCCGAGGATCAGGCCGTGGCCGATCGGGTCACCTTGGCGGCCTGGGGACCCTTCTGGCCTTCGGTGATCTCGAAGGAAACCGGTTCCCCCTCGGCGAGGGTCTTGAAGCCCTCGCCCTGGATGGCGGAGAAGTGGACGAAGACGTCCCCCCCGCCCTCCTGCTGGATGAAGCCGAAGCCCCGCTTCTCGTCGAACCACTTCACCTTGCCGGTGGCCATGGCGGGCTACTGGGCGTTCTTGGCCTCGGAGGGAGGCTGGGCCGCCTTGATGCTCAGCTTGACCTTGCCGGTGTCCTCCACGAGGAGGACCTTCACGTTGACGCTGTCGCCCATCTTCAGGTGGTCGCTGACGCGCTCGACGTAGCCGCCGGCGATCTCGGAGATGTGGCAGAGGCCTTCCTGGCCCGGCATGAACTCGATGAAGGCGCCGAAGTCCTTGATGCCCGTCACGCGGCCCGGGTAGATGCGGCCAACCTCGGGGGAGGAGGTCAGGCCCTCGATCCAGGCGCGGGCCTGGGCGATGTCGCCCCCGGTCTTGGAGAAGATGGTCACGCGGCCGCTGTCGTGGATGTCGATCTCGCAACCGGTCTTCTCCTGGAGCTCCCGGATCATCTTGCCGCCGGGGCCCACGACCTTCCCGATCTTGGAGGGGTTGATCATGACCTGGACCAGCTTGGGCGCGTGGGCGGACATGGTCGCGCGGGGGCGGGGCAGGGTGGAGAGCATGGTCTTGAGGATCTGGATGCGGGCGTCGCGGGCCTGGTTCAGGATCTTGGGGATGAGCTCCAGGGGCAGGCCGGCGATCTTGATGTCCAGCTGGACGCCGGTGATGCCGTGCTGGGTCCCGGAGACCTTGAAGTCCATGTCGCCGTGGTGGTCCTCCTCGCCCAGGATGTCGGTCAGGAGCTTGCACTCCTTCCCTTCCTTGACGAGGCCGATGGAGATGCCGGCCACCGGGTCCTTGATGGGCACGCCGGCGTCCATCATGGCCAGGGTGCCGCCGCAGACGGAGGCCATGGAAGTCGAGCCGTTGGAGCTCATGATCTCGCTGACCACGCGGACGGTGTAGGGGAACTGCTCGGCGCCGGGGACGACGGGCTCCAGGGAGCGCTCGGCCAGGTCGCCGTGCCCGATCTCGCGGCGCTTGGGCCCGCGGTTCGGCCAGGTCTCCCCGACCGACCAGGCCGGGAAGTTGTAGTGGAGCATAAAGCGCTTGAAGAACTCCTCGCGCAGGCCGTCGATCTTCTGCTCGTCCAGCGTCGTGCCGAGGGTCAGGATGCAGAGGGCCTGGGTCTCGCCGCGGTTGAAGATGGCGGAGCCGTGGACGCGGGGCAGGACGCCGACCTCGCAGGAGATCTGGCGGAGGTCGCCCAGGCCGCGGCCGTCGATCCGCTTCTCGTCCTTCAGGATGCTGTCGCGGATGGCCTTGGTCTCCAGGTGTTCCCAGACCTCGCCGAGGCCGGTGTCCCAGCCGGGCTGGGAGCCGAACTCCTTCTGGAGCTCCACGGCGGCCCTGTCCTTGACCTCCTTCATGGCGGCGCGCCGCTCCTTCTTCCCCTTCACGAAGCAGCCCTTCGCGAAGGCGTCGTAGTAGCGGGACACGATGGTCTTCTTGAGGGGGTGCTCGGCGGGGGCGCCCGGGGCGGCCTGCTTGGGCTTCCCGGCCTTCTTCTGGAGCTCCCGGATCATCGAGATGATCTCCTGGCAGGCGTCGAAGCCCAGGCGGATGGCCTCGGCCACCACGGACTCGGGGGCCTCCTTGGCCTTGACCTCGATCATGACGGGGGCCTCGGCGGTGCAGACCAGCAGGAGGTCCAGGTCGGACAGGTCCATCTGTTGGATGGTGGGGTTGATGGTGAGCTTGCCGTCGACCTTGCCCACGCGGACGGCCCCGACGACGTTGTCGAAGGGGATCTGCGAGATGGCCAGGGCGGCGGAGGCGCCGTTGATGGCGCAGAGGTCGGGGTCGTTCTGGCGGTCGGAGGCCATGGCGATGGCGGAGATGGCCACGTCATCCTTGTAGTGCTCGGGGAAGAGGGGGCGGATCGGCCGGTCGATGGCCCGGCAGGTGAGGATCTCCTTGGTGGTGGGCCTCCCCTCGCGCTTGAAGAAGCCGCCGGGGAACTTGCCCGCGGCATAGGTCATCTCGCGGTAGTCCACGGTGAGGGGGAAGAAGTCGATCCCGGCCCGGGGCTTGGCGGAAACCGCCGCCACCATGACCACGGTCTCGCCGTAGCGCGCCAGGACGGCGCCGTGGGCCTGCTCCCCGAGGCGTCCGGTTTCGAAGCTGAGCTCGCGGCCGGCGAAGGTCCGCTTGATCGTCGTTGCTGGCATCCGTTTCACACGTGCGCCCCGGTGGGGCGTCCTTCCCGACCCTCTGCTGGTTGCGCTACTTGCGCAGGCCGAGCTCAGCCAGAACCGCCGCGTGGCGCTTCGGCGCCGTGCGGGAAAGGTAGCGCAGCAAGGAGGCCCGCCGATTGACCATCTGGATGAGGCCGCGCCGGGAGGCGTGGTCCTTCGGATGGGCCTTCGTGTGCTCGGAGAGGTGGGTGATGTGCTCCGTGAGGAGCTTCACCTGCACGTCTGCCGAGCCGGTATCCTTGCCGCGAGCCCCGGTGGTCTTGGGCTGGGCCTTCCGGGTCTTGACCGGAGTTGGGGTCGTCATGGTCTGGGTCAACTGGCCCGGGATTGTAGGGCGTGGGCGGAGGCTGTCAAGCCGAAAGTCCTTGACGGGGGTGGGAGCCGGGCCTACCTTTCCGGGGATCGGACTCGGCTCAGCACACGGCCTTCAAGGCATAGGGAGGGTGAGACGTGGCAAAGCGCAAGGGCGGGTTCGGGATCCTTCCGTTCGTGGCGGCCTTCCTGGGCCTCCTGGCCGCCGCCGGCGCGGGCGGAACGGTGTACTTCTACCAGCAGTTCGACGGCCTGACCGAGGGGAAGGAGCCCACGCCCGGCAAGACTATCCCTGCGCTCGAGAAGCAGGTGGATGACGCCAGGGCGGCCGAGAAGAAGATGCTGGAGCGCTGGAACAAGCTGGCCCCCTGGGTGCTGGACACCAAGTTCGTCGACGCGAAGGACTTCGACGCCAACAACGGCGACGAGGAGATCAAGCAGAAGGTCATCCAGCCCATCATCGACCACCTCGGCCCGGACGAGTTCCGCAACGAGAAGTACGAGGCCCAGGCCCAGATCGCCAAGAAGCAGAACCTCAAGCTCACGCAGATCCTGCCGGCCATGCTCGATCAGAAGGCCAAGCTGGAGAAGGAGTGCGAGGATCTGAAGGGCCGGTTGAAGACCTCCCAGGCCGACCTGGACCGGGAGCGGAAGACCGCCGCCGTGGACAAGTCCGCCCTCAACGGCCAGCTGGCGACGCTCCAGACCGAGCTCGCGGAGCAGACCCGCCTGGTGGCCGAGACGAAGCTCGCCGCCCAGGCCGAGAAGGACCGCCTCGACAAGCAGCTGGAGGTCGAGGTGCACCAGCACCGGACCGCGATCGAGGACCGCAACAAGGAGGTCTCCCGCCTCAAGAACGACAATGAGGTGTACAAGGAGAAGATCCAGAAGCTCACGGAGAACAAGGAGAGCAAGACGGTCGCCCTGGAGCCGGACGGGGAGGTCACCGCGGTGGCCGAGGGCCTGAAGACGGCCTACCTGAACCTCGGGCGCCGCCAGCGCCTCCAGCGCGGCATGCGCTTCACCGTGTTCAGCTATGGCCCCGGCGGTGTCCCCCGCAGGAAGGGGGAGATCGAGGTGCTGGACGTGAAGGAGGAGCTCAGCAAGGCCGCCATCCTTTCCGTGACCAGCCAGCGCGACCCCATCGTGGAAGGCGACCTCATCGCCAACCCGATCTACCGTCCCTCGGCCGCCCCGAACTTCGTGCTCTGCGGGCAGATGACCCGCTATAGCCCGGAGGACCTCATGCACCTGATCGAGGAGAACGGCGGGAAGGTCCAGGCCAAGGTCTCCTCGGATACGGACTTCGTGGTGGCCGGCGGGGACCGCGCCCGCTACGAGAGCGACCCGAACTTCCGCGAGGCGCTCCAGCTGGGCCTGCGCGTGATGAGCGAGCAGGACCTCCTGGACTACCTGCCCTCCTACGGCGGCAAGTAGGTCCAGGCGCCCCGGTGCGCATCTTCGAGCCCCACGTCCACATGTACGCCCGGGTCACGGACGACTACGAGCGCATGGCGCTCGCCGGGGTGGAGGCTACGATCGAGCCGGCCTTCTGGCTGGGCCAGCCCAGGACCCACGCAGGGACGGCCCTGGACTATTTCAGCCACCTCCTGGAGTACGAGGCCACCCGGGCCGCGACCTGGGGCATCCAGCTCTTCGCGGCCATCGCCCTGAACCCCCGCGAGGCCAACAACCGCCCCCTGGCTGACGAGATCCTGGCCCGGATCGGGCCCTTCCTGGACCATCCCCGCTGCGTGGCGGTGGGGGAGGTCGGCTTCGACCAGACCACCGCGGAGGAGGAGAGGGTCCTGCGCCTCCAGGTGGAGATGGCCCTGAAGAAGCGCCTGCCCATCCTGGTCCATGCCCCCCACCGGGACAAGAAGGCGGGCATCGAGCGCACGATCAAGGTCCTCCAGGAGATGAAGGTCCCCGGGGACTGGGCCATCATCGACCACAGCGTGGAGGAGACGACCCCGCTCATCCTCGACGCCGGGTACTGGGCGGGCCACTCCGTCTACCCGGTCACCAAGCTCACGCCGGAGCGGGCCGCGAACGTCGTCCAGCAGTGCGGGGTGGAGCGCGTGATGGTGCATTCCGCCGCGGACTGGGGCCATTCGGACCCCCTGAGCGTCCCGCGCGTCATCCTGGAATTGAGGAAGCGGGGCGTCCCCCGGGCGACCATCCAGCGCCTGGTCTGGGACAACCCGTACTCCTTCTACGCCCGCTCCGGCAAGATTCCCGCCATCCCCTAATTCCCGTAATTGACTGGCTCGGCGGGCCCGGTATGATCCGCTTCCCGCATGCCTGACGATCCCTTCTCCGGAACCCTTCCTCCCCACAGCCTTGAGGCCGAGCAGGCCCTCCTGGGGGCCATGCTGCTGGATGCCGCCGCCGTCCCGGTGGCCGGCCAGCTGGTGGACGCCTCGGCCTTCTACCGCACCTCCCACCAGCGCCTCTTCGCCCTCCTGTCGGAGCTCTACAGCCAGCACGGAAGCGTGGATCCCGTCCTGGTCCGGGACGAGCTGGCCCGCCGCGGCCTCACCGAGGTCGTGGGAGGGGAGGCCGTCCTGGCCGATCTCATGGACGCCGTCGGGAGCTCCGCCCAGGCCGAGCACTACGCCCGCATCGTCAAGGAGAAGGCCGTCCTGCGCGGCCTCATCCAGGCCGGGCGCCGCATCGTCCAGGAGGCCCACGGGGCCGAGCCCGCGGAGGCCGTGCTCGAGCAGGCCCAGCAGCTGGTCTTCGACCTCGCCAAGACCCAGGAGTCCCGCCGGGCCGAGACCATCGGGGACGCCCTCAAGACCGTCTTCCGCCGCCTCGATAACCCGCACGACAGCGCCACGGCCCTGAGCACCGGCTTCAGGGACCTGGACGACTCCACCGCGGGCGGCCTGCACCGCTCCGAACTCGTCATCGTCGCGGCGCGTCCCAGCATGGGGAAGACCTCCCTGGCGCTGGCGCTCGCGCACAACGTCGCCCTGCCGAAGGACCATCCCGCCGACCTGCCGACCCCCAAGGTGGGCATCTTCAGCATGGAGCAGACCAAGGAGCAGGTGGCGGAGATCCTGGCCTGCTCCCACGCGGGGGTGAACCGGGACAAGGTCCGCAAGCGCACGTTCTCCGACGCCGACTTCGCCGGCCTTCAGGTGGCAGCGGGGCGCCTGAGCGACGCCCAGATCTTCATCGACGATACCCCCGGCCTCACCCTGCACACCCTGCGCACCAAGGCCCGCGAGATGAAGTCCCGCTTCCGGGGGCTGGACCTGCTCGTCGTGGACTACCTCCAGCTCATGGAGTCCCCCCAGCGCAGGACCGAGGGGCGCCAGCAGGAGATCTCCGACATCTCGCGCGGGCTCAAGTCCCTGGCGCGGGAGCTCGAGGTTCCCCTGATCGCCCTGTCCCAGCTCAACCGCCAGGTGGAGAGCCGGGAAGGGCACAAGCCCCGCCTCTCGGACCTGAGGGAATCGGGCTCCCTGGAGCAGGATGCCGACGTGGTCCTTCTCCTCTACCGCCAGGACTACTACGAGCGGGACCAGGAGCAGGCCGAGATCTGCGTGGACATCGCCAAGCAGCGCAACGGCCCCGTGGGAACCGTCAAGCTCTCCTTCCGCAGGGAAAGCCAGAGCTTCCGGGACTACAGCCACCAGGAATCCCCCGAGGCGGTCGCGCCGTGATCCCCCGCGCGGGGAGGGGGTGGCGTCCGCGCCATCTTCTCGCCGTCGTCCTGGCCCTGGCCGGGTTCCTGCTTCCCGCGGCGGCGCGGGCCGAGGACGGCGAAGGCGAGCCGGTCCAGGCCGTGCGCGTCGAGGGCCTCAAGACCCTGGGCGAGGCCTACCTGCGCTCCCGGATGGAGACCGTGGCCGGGACGGCGCTCTCCCGCGCCCGTCTCGACCAGGACATCGGCCGGCTCTATGCCACCGGGTACTTCGCCGAGGTGAAGGTGAGGCGGGAGGCCGTGGCGGGCGGGCAGGTCCTGGTGCTGGAGGTGGTCGAGAACCCCCTCCTCTCCTCCGTGCGCTTCCGGGGCAACCACGCCATCTCGGATTCCCGCCTGGAGGACAAGCTCCGCACCGCCCTGAAGGAGGGGGAGACCCGATACCTCACGGCCTCCGACCGGGAACTGGACGAGAAGGCCATCGCCGCGGCCTATCGCGAGAAGGCCTTCCTTTTCGTGAGGGTCCAGTCCCACCTGGAACCCGCCCAGGACGGCGCCAGCCAGGTCCTGGTCTTCGAGATCGAGGAGGGCTCCCCGGTCCCGGTGAAGAAGATCCGCTTCCGGGGGAACCGGGCCTACAAGGACCGCAAGCTCAAGAACGACGCCCCCGTCCTGACGAAGACCAAGCTCTGGTTCTTCCGCGCCGGGGCCCTGGACCTCCAGGTCCTCCAGGACGACGCCATCCGCGTGCGGGACTTCTACCGCGCCCACGGCTGGCTGGATGCCGAGGTGAGGGCCCTCCAGGAGGTGGATCTCGACCGCAAGCGCGCCGAGGTGGTCTTCGAGGTGGAGGAGGGGGAGCGCTACCACGTCGGGCAGGTCTTCCTGAAGACGGCCGGGGTCGACGGGGCGCGTCCCCTCATCGACGCCGCGACCCTCCTGCCCAAGTTCAAGACGCAGGGGGGCAAGTCCTTCGACCTGGGCGACGTCCTGCATGACGTGGAGAAGGTGAAGGAGGAATACGGGAACCTGGGCCATCTGGTCGCCCAGGCCACGCCGCGCTACGCCTACCGGACCGCGGGGCGCGAGGTGGACGTCACCCTCGACATCCAGGAGGGGCCCAAGGTCCGGATCGCCCGGGTGGAGATGGAGGGGAACAGCCGGACCCGGGACAAGATCCTGAGGCGCGAGATGACCGTCCATCCCGGCGACGACTTCAACTACGCCAAGCTCAAGCGCAGCGTGAAGAAGATCCACAACCTCCGCTTCTTCGATTCCATCCAGCCGAGGATGGAGGAGACGGGGGACCCCGAGGAGCGCGACCTGGTGTTCAAGGTGGAGGAGTCCAAGACGGGGCGCTTCAACTACGGCGCCGGCTACAGCGACGAGGCCGGGGTTTTCGGGACCGTCCGCATCACCCAGAGCAACTTCGATTCGGCGGACCTGAGGAGGTTCCCGGGCAACGCCGGCCGCTTCTTCCTGGGCGACTCCTATGTGGGCGGCGGCCAGGTCTTCAGCCTCAGCGCCACCCCCGGCCAGCGCGTCACGCGCTACGACATCTCCTACTCGGAGCCCTGGCTCTACGACCGTCCCGTCGGGCTGGGCGCGAACGCCTACCTGAGGACCCAGAACTTCCTCGATTACCAGCGGGACGACCAGGGGGCCTCCTTCACGCTCACCCGGCGCTTCGGGGAGTTCTGGACGCTGGGCTCCACCCAGTCCACCCGCCAGGTCCGCATCTCCGGGGTCTCCCTGGACGCCCCCCAGTTCCTGCGCGATTCGGAGGGGTCCTTCGAGGTCAACGCGGTCGCACCCTTCGTGCGCTGGGATACCCGGGACGATCCCTACCTGCCGACCCTGGGGCAGATGAACCAGGTCAGCTACGAGTACACCGGAGGCCCGGTCCTGGGGGGCGTCTCGTACTGGCAGATGGTGGAGGAGTACCAGCACTTCTGGACCCTGCGCCAGGACCAGGACGAGCTGAGCAAGCACGTCCTGTCGTTCTCGGGCCGGACCGCCATGGTGGAGGCCCGCTACAGGACCGGGGAGCTGCCGGTGGACCTCCAGTACTTCCTGGGAGGGGCCAGCACGGTGCGCGGCTTCAACTACCGGGCCATCACCCCCAAGGAGGGAGGCGTCGGCACCGGCGGCCGCTTCTACCTGCTGACCAACCTGGAATACACCTACCCGATCTACGAGGAGATCCTGCGCGGGGCCCTGTTCGTGGACCGCGGCACGGTGGAACCCTCCATCCGGGACAAGAACCTCCTGGATGATTTCCGGTCGTCCTGGGGATTCGGCCTGAGGATCGCCTTGCCCATCAGCCCCATGCCCATCAGCCTGGATTTCGCCTTCCCCCTGGAAGAGCAGGAGGGGGACTCCCTGAGGGTGTTCACCTTCAATTTCGGGACCGTGTTCTAGGGCGCTTTCCGCTTGCAACCCGTTGGCGCAGCAGTAGAATGCGTCGACTCATGAACACCAAAACCGCCCTTCTTCTCGTCCTCGGGGTCCTGGCAGGGGTCGCCCTGGTCCACTACGCCAAGCCGACGCCGCCGTCCGGATCCCCCGCCGCCTCCACCGCCAGGCCTGCGGTGGACCTCCCTGCCCCCGCCGACGCCTCGGACTCCCGTGCCCCGGCCCGGATCGCCTATGTGGACCTGGCCACGGTCTTCGTCTCCAGCAAGCAGGCCAAGGCCCTGGAAGCCGAGTTGAGCAAGTGCAAGGCCCAGGGGTTCGACCAGCTCAAGCCCCTCCAGCTGGAGGGCGACAAGCTCGGCGAGCAGTTGAAGAACATGGCCAAGGACGCCCCGGAGCGTCCCGCCCTCCAGACCCAGTTCGAGCAGAAGGCCCGGGAATACGCCCAGATCGCCGAGCCCTGGGAGCGGGACCTGGCCATGAAGCGCTTCAAGGGCCGCGAGAAGATCTACGTCCTGGCCCGTTCCACGATCGAGCGCATCGCCAAGGAGCGGGGCGTCGACATGGTGCTGTCGGACATCGAGGATCCCCGTCCCGACATGACCGGGGCCAACTCCGAGCAGGTCATCCAGGCCTTCGAGTCCTACATGGGGAAGGTCTACCGCAAGAGCGTCCTCTATTCCGGCCGGGATGCGGACCTCACCCAGCCCGTCCTGGACGCCATGAACGCGGAGCCCGGCTCCTAGCATTAGGAGAAAAGGGCAGATGCCGAAGTCCTATACCCTGGGAGAGATCGCCGAGCTGGTCGGCGGACAGGTGGACGGCGACGCCCGCACCCGCATCTCGGGGGTCTCGGGCATCCGCGAGGCCCGCAAGGGCGACATCACCTTCGTCGCCAACGACCGCTATGCGCCCCAGATCCACGAGACCCGCGCCTCGGCCGTGGTCGTTGGGGAGAGGACGCCCGGGAACTCCAAGCCCATGGTCCGGGTCCGCAACCCCGACCAGGCCTTCTCCAAGCTGGTCGAGGTCATCGGGCACGCCTGCGCCACCGCCCGGCGCCCGGCCGCCGGGGTCCACCCGTCCGCGGTCCTGGGCCGCAAGGTCTCCCTCGGCAAGGGGGTCTCGATCGGTCCCTGCGTGGTGGTCGAGGACGGGGTTTCGGTGGGGGACGGCACCGTCCTCTACCCCCACGTCTACGTCGGCCACAACACCGCGATCGGCCGGGACTGCCTGATCTATCCCAACGTCAGCATCCGGGAGCACACCCGCATCGGGGACCGCGTCATCATCCACAGCGGGGCGGCCATCGGCTGCGACGGCTTCGGCTTCTCCACGGTCAAGGGCGTCCACCACAAGATCCCCCAGGTCGGCATCGTCCAGATCGACGACGACGTGGAGATCGGGGCCTGCGTCACCATCGACCGGGCGCGCTTCGACAAGACCTGGATCGGGCGCGGCACCAAGATCGACAACCTGGTCCAGATCGCACACAACGTGGTCATCGGGCCGCATTGCGTGGTCACCGCCCAGTGCGGGATCGCGGGCTCCAGCCGCCTGGGCAGCAACGTCACCGTCGCCGGCCCGGCCGGCATCGCGGGGCACATCGAGGTGGGGGACAACGTGGTCATCGCCGGCCGCGCGGGGGTGACCAAGGACGTCCCCGCCCGCCAGGTCGTCTCCGGCCTGCCCGCCCAGCCCCATGCCCAGGAGCTCAAGCTCCAGGCCCTGGTCCGGCGCCTGCCGGAAGCCGCCCAGCATCTTGAGGACCTCGAGCGCAGGATCCAGCGTCTTGAGCAGGCCGCAACACACGCTCGCCGCTGACTTCGAATACCGCGGGGTCGGTCTCCATACCGGCCGCGAGGCGCACGTACGCGTCCGCCCCGCGCCGGAGAACCACGGCGTGGTCTTCCAGCGCACGGACCTCCCGGGACGCCCCCTCATCGCCGCCCACGTCTCCAACGTCGTCGAGCGCCCGCGCCAGACGGCCATCGGAACGGGGATGGGCCAGGTCCAGACCGCCGAGCACCTCCTGGCCTCCCTGGCCGGCATGGGCGTGGACAACTGCCTCATCGAGATCGACGGGGACGAGGTCCCCGGGGCCGACGGCAGCGCCCGCGAGTTCGTCCAGCTCCTCTCCAAGGTCGGGCTGAAGGAGCAGGCCGCGGAGCGGAAGATCTTCAAGGTGAAGACCCCCATCTCGGTCTCGGTCGGGGACGTCTCCCTGGTGGCCCTACCCTCGCGCGGCGAGGGCCTGACCATCTCCTACACCCTGGACTACGCGGACCTGAAGCCCCAGCACGTCACCTTCTCCCTGACCCCGGGGATCTTCGTCGAGGAGATCTCCGGCGCCCGCACCTTCTGCCTGGAGAAGGAGGCGGAGGCCCTGCGCGCCGCCGGCCTGGGCAAGGGGGCCAACTACCAGAACACCCTGGTCCTGAGCTCGGGCGGCGTCGTCCAGAACACCCTGCGCTATGACGACGAGTGCGTGCGCCACAAGGTCCTGGACCTGATCGGCGACCTCTCCCTCCTCGGCGCGGCCATCGACGGCCACGTGGTGGCCGTGAAGTCCGGCCATGCCACCAACACGGCCCTGGCCCGCAAGATGGACGAATCCATGCGGGGGCGGTCCTTCTCCGTCCTAAACGTGGAGGAGATCCAGCGCCTCCTGCCCCACCGCTACCCCTTCCTGCTCGTGGACCGCATCGCGGAGCTGGAGCCGGGCAAGCGGGCTCTGGGCATCAAGAACGTCACGGTCAACGAGGAGTTCTTCCAGGGGCACTTCCCGGGCCGTCCCATCATGCCGGGCGTCCTCCAGCTCGAGGCCCTGGCCCAGGTCGGGGGCGTCCAGCTCCTGGCCAGCATCGGCGGCGAGGGCAAGCTGGTGGTCCTCTTGACCATCGACGAGGCAAAGTTCCGCCGCAACGTGGTGCCGGGCGACCAGCTCCTGCTCGAGGCCGTCAGCATCAAGATCAAGGAGCGCACCGGCCAGGTCCAGGGGCGGGCCTTCGTGGATGGCCAGCTGGTCTGCGAGGCCATGATGAAGTTCATGATCGTGGACAATCCCCCGCCGGCTTCCCGGCCCCAGCCTTGATCCATCCCACGGCGGTCGTCTCCCCCAAGGCCCGCCTGGGCAAGGGCGTGGAGGTGGGCCCCCACGCGGTGGTGGGCGACGACGTCGTCCTGGGCGACGGCTGCGTCCTCATGGCCCACGCGGTGGTGCTGGGCCCCTCGACCCTGGGCCGGGAGAACCGCATCTTCCCCGGCGCCGTGCTGGGCGCCGAGCCTCAGGACCTCAAGTACAAGGGCGGGAAGACCACGCTGGAGGTCGGCGACCGCAACCTGTTCCGGGAAAGCGTGACCGTGAACCGGGGCACCGAGAAGGGCGGCGGCGTCACCCGGATCGGGTCCGACAACCTCCTCATGGCCTGCTCCCATGTGGCCCATGACTGCCGGCTGGGCGACGGGATCGTGATCGCCAACGGGGTCCTGCTGGCCGGCCACGTCCATGTCGACTCCCACGTCCATCTGATGGGGCTGGCGGCCATCCACCAGTTCTCCACCGTGGGCCGGTACGCCTTCGTGGCGGGCTACACGCCGGTCGCCCAGGACGTCCCGCCCTTCATGATCGTCCAGGGCATCCCGCCCCGCGTGCGCGGCGTGAACGAGATCGGCTTGGGCCGCCACGGGTTCTCCCCTGAGCGCATCCAGGCCGTCAAGGACGCCTGCAAGAAGCTCTACCGTTCCGGGGCCCTGCGCGGCGAGGCCCTCCAGGCCCTGGAGTTGGCCGGGGACGCCAACCCCGACCTCAAGCTCCTGGTCGAGGCGCTCAAGGCCTCGGACCAGGGCAAGCACGGCCGGGCCCTCGAAGCCACGCGCGCATGAGCTTCCGCGCGGCGGTCGTGGGGGTGGGCCACCTGGGCCGCCACCATGCCCGGATCTGGTCCCAGCTTCCCGGCGTGGAGCTGGTCGCCGTCTCCGACCTGGACTCCACCCGGGTGGGGGAGGTGGCGCGGGACTGCGGGGCCAAGCCCCTGAGGGACTACCGCGACATCCCCGAGGTGGATGCCGTCTCCGTGGCGGTGCCCACGGTGGGCCACCACGAAGTGGCGACCCACTTCCTTTCCCGAGGGATCCCGGTCCTGGTCGAGAAACCCATGACCACCACCTCCGCCCAGGCCGAGGCCCTGGTGGCCCTGGCGCGTCAGAAGAAGGTCCATCTCCAGCCGGGCTTCGTCGAGCGCTTCAATCCCGCGCTCAAGGCCGCCTCCTCCATCCTCAAGCGCCCCCGCTTCATCGAGGCGATCCGGATCTCGCCCCTCCAGTTCCGCTCCCTGGACATCGGGGTGGTCATGGACCTCATGATCCACGATCTCGACATCGTCCTCTGGCTGGCGGGGGCCCCGGTCCAGCGGGTCGAGGCCCTGGGGGTGAACGTCCTGACGGGGCATGAGGACCTGGCCAAGGTCCGCCTGACGTTCGCGAACGGCTGCCAGGCCGACCTCACGGCCAGCCGGATCGCCACCAAGACGGTGCGGGAGATCCGCGTCTTCCAGGAGGACGCCTACCTCTCCCTGGATTACGGCGAGAAGCGGGTCAAGGTCTGCCGCAAGAAGGGGGACCCGCCCCGCAACCCCATCCTGCTGGCGGGCCTCCTGGCCGCGTCGGGGGGGGATCCCAAGGCCCTCATGGCCCGCTACCTGGACCTCCAGGACCTGCCCATCGACGACGAGGAGCCCCTGGCGGCCGAGATCCGCTCCTTCCTGGCCGTGGTCCGCGACGGCGCCGCGGCGGTCGTGACGGGGGAGGACGCCCTGGCTGCCCTGAAAGTCGCTGAGCGCATCCGCCAGGAGATCCAGGCCGCTTCCTCGGCGGCGGCCCGCTAGAATCCATCCATGCCCCTTCCCCATGTCCTGTTCCTGTGTACCGCCAACTCCTGCCGGAGCCAGATCGCCGAGGGCCTCTTCCGGGCCCTGGCGCCGGAGGGGTGGGAGGTGGAGAGCGCGGGGACCAACCCGGTGGGGCATGTGCATCCCGGGGCTATCGCTACCATGAAGGAGGCGGGGATCGACATCTCCGCCCAGCAGTCCAAGGGGATCGATCCGGGGATCTATGAGCGCGCCACCCTGATCGTGACGGTCTGCGGCCACGCCGACGAGCGATGCCCCGTCCCGCCGCCGGGGACGGTCAAGATCCACTGGCCCATCGAGGATCCGGTGGCCAGGGCCTCCTTCGGGGAGGTCCGGGAGGATCTTCGGGCCCGGGTGACGGAGCTGATCGGCGAGCTGGGTGGGAAAATCAGGAATTCCCGTTGATTTTGTCCCGCCTATTTAGTATGTGAGTGTTCACTCACATGATTCTGGACGCCAAAACCGCCGAGAACGCCCCCGTCCGCCGGGGGGCCGCCGCCCGCCTCCGCCTGGAGAAGGCGGCCCTGCGCTGCTTCGTCCGCCGTGGGATCGACGCGGCCACGACGAAGGAGATCGCGAAGGCCGCCCGCATGGCCGAAGGCAACCTCTACCGCCACTTCTCCAGCAAAGAGGACCTGGCCTGGGCCCTGTACAAGGACCGCCTGGCCTCCTTCGTCGCCCTCCTGGAGGAGGACGCCCGTTGCGACGGGGGGGCTCGCGCCCGCTTGGAAGCCCTGCTGGGGCGCTTCCGCCGCCTGCTGGAGGAGGACCCGGACACCTACGCCTACATCGTCCTGGCCCAGCACAGCCTCCTGAACCGGACGCCCAAGGGGATGCACACGCCGACGGACGTGGTGGCGGGGATCCTGGCCGAGGGCCAGAAGAAGGGGGAGGTGCGCGCGGGCTCGGCGGACCTCCTGGCCACCCTGCTGGTGGGGATGGTGATCCGGGTGACCCTGCTCAAGATGTCGGGGCACCTGGAGGGGGGGGCGGCGGCGTTGGAGCGGGAGCTCGCCGGGGCCTGCTGGCGCGTGGTAGCGGGATGAAACAAGGAGGGACTGCATGAAACCTTCCACCCTGACGGAACTCCTCCGGGACGCTGCCGCCCTCCACGCGGAGCGCACTGCCCTGGCCGGCCCGGCCGGGCCCTCCATCACCTTCGGCCAACTCGCCCAGCGCGCCGAGGCCGTTTCCAAGGCCCTGGGGCCCTCCTCGGGGGAAGTGATCGGCCTCCTCTCCCCCAACCGCCCCGAGTGGGCCGTGGCCTTCTTCGGCATCCTGGGCTCCGGGGCTGCCGTCCTTCCCCTGGATCCCCACCTGACGCCCGAGGAATTGGCCAACGCTCGGGCCCAGTTCGGATGCCGCCGCATCCTGGGGCTGGATCTTCCCCTGGAGCCCTCTGGAGACAAAGGTGGGAAGCTCCCGAAGGCCCGCCCCGGGGATCTGGCCGTTCTCATCGCCTCTTCCGGCACCACCGGCAAGCCCAAGGGCGTGATGCTGAGCCACGCCAACCTCCTGGCCAATCTGGGCCAGTTCCGCGCCGTGATGCCCTTGGGGCCCGAGGACGCCTTCCTGGGCCTCCTGCCGCTTCATCATGCTTTTCCCCTCATGGGCTGTCTGCTCGCCGCCGTCTCCTGCGGCGGACGCCTGGTCTTTCCCGAGGCCCCCAAGCCGGCGGCCATCCTCCAGGCCATCTCGAATGGCGGGGTCAGCCATGCCCTCTTCGTTCCCGGTCTGCTGAGGCTGATGCTGAAGGTGGTGGAGAAGGCCGGGGGGCCCGCGGCCCTGGGTCCGGCCTTCCGCGTGGCCGTGGTCGGGGGGGCGCCTTGCCCTCCGGCCGTGCTGGAGGCCGCGGCTGCGTTGGGGGTGAAGGCCCTCCAGGGCTATGGGATGTCCGAGGCCTCGCCGGTGATCTCGCTCAACACCTTCGAGGCCGACCGGCCCGGGAGCGCGGGCCTTCCCGTGCCGGGCCCGGAGCTGAGGATCGAGGGAACCGGCGAAGGCGAGCTCCTCGTCCGGGGCCCCAACGTGATGATGGGCTACTGGCAGGATGCGGAGCGCACGGCCGAGACTTTACAGGACGGCTGGCTGAGGACGGGGGACATCGCGGCGCGGGACGCGGACGGCTTCCTCTGGATCCGGGGACGCTCCAAGAACGTGATCATCTCGGAGTCCGGCAAGAACGTCTACCCAGAGGAGATCGAAGCGGAGCTGGTCAAGTCGGAGCGCTTCCGCGAGGTCTGCGTGCTGGGGCGCGTCGTGGACGGCAGCGAGCGCATCGTGGCCGTGGTCATCCCGCATCAGCCCATGACGCTGGAGGAGGCCCGCGCCGAGGCGGCGGCCCGCGGCGCCTCCCTGGCAGAGTTCAAGCGCATCCAGGACGTGGTGCTCTGGGAGGGGGAGTTGCCGAAGACGGCCTCGGGGAAGGTTAAGATCGCCGCCGTAAGGGAGGGCCTGCGATGACCCTGTCCGACCGCCTGGTCCTGCTCACCATCGGCGTCTTCCTGATCGTGGGGGTGTACCAGTTCTACTTCTGGTGCCAGCGCCAGAGCTTCCGCCCATCCCGGGGCTTCCGGACGGGCCTGGATGACCGCATCCCGTACTGGCCCTCCTGGGTCTGGGTCTACAGCGGCCTCTACTACCCGGTCGTCCTGTACACGGTCTGGACCCTCCGGGACTTCCGGCAGTTCGGGTACCTGGTGGCGAGCTACCTGGTCCTGCTGGGGATGCAGATGTCCTGTTTCCTGCTCTTCCCGGTCGAGACGCCGGAGACCTGGAGGGTGAAGGAGCCCCGCAACCGCTCCGAGCGCTTCCTGGCCTATGTGCACAGCTTCGACCAGCGTTCCAACTGCTTCCCGAGCATGCACGTCTCGGTGGCCCTGCTGACGGCCTGCCACATCCATCCCTTCCTGGGGGCGTGGGCCTGGGCCTTCCCCGCCCTGATCGGCGTGAGCTGCCTGTTCACGAAACAGCACTACCTGGTGGACCTGCCGCCGGGGGCGCTCGTGGGCTGGGCGGCCTGGAAGGCATATCTGTGGATGGTATGATTCATCCCTCCCTCTGGGTCTTTGCGGCCGCGGTGCTCATGGCCACGTTCGAGACGGCCCGGCCCGTCCGCCGCTGGCCCAAGGTTCCTGGATGGCTCCTGAGGGCCATTCCCCTTAATTTGGTGCAGGTGGGTTCCGTTTGGCTTGCCGGGGTCCTCTGGGATCCCTGGTTGCTCCGCCACCGTCCCTGGTCGGCCGCGGGTCTGGGCGTCCTGGGTGGGGCTACAGTGGGATACCTGGCCCACACCTTCCTGTTCTACTGGTGGCACCGCTGGCGTCATGAGGTTCCTTTGCTCTGGCGCCTCTTCCATCAGGTTCACCACAGCCCTCAACGGATCGAGGTGATCACCAGCTTCTACAAGCATCCTCTCGAGATCCTGGTCAACGGCCTGCTCTTCAGCGGAATGGTGTATGGGGTGGTCGGTATCAGCCCTCAGGCAGGGGCCTTGGCGGCCTTGTTCTGCGGCCTGGCTGAGCTGTTCTATCATTGGAACGTCCGTACCCCGCGTTGGCTTGGCTGGCTGATCCAGCGCCCGGAGAGCCACTGCGTGCATCACGAGGAGGGGGTACATCGCTGGAATTACGGCGACCTCCCGCTCTGGGATTTCCTGTTCGGCACCCTGAGGAATCCGGAGACATGGGAGGCACGCTGCGGTTTCGGCCCCGAGCCTGAGCAGAGGCTGGGCGAGATGCTCCGAGGCGTGGACATCCGGGGAGAACAGTGAAGGCGGCTGCGTTCGTTCTGTGCGGGCTGGGTCTGGCCCAGATGGCCGGAGACCTCCTTGGCCTCCCCCTGCTCAAGGGCTTGGGTGCGGCCACGGCGGCTTCCCCAGCTCCCAAGGTCTTCACCGCTGTCCGCGGGCTGGAGACCTATTCCACGGCTTTTTTCCTGGAATGGACGGATCGCGGAGGCCATCCCCACAGCCTTCACCTGACCCCCGAGGTCTATGCCCGCATCCGTGGGCCCTACAACCGGCGGAACGTCTATGGCGCGGCCCTTTCCTATGGGCCCGTGCTCGCTTCGAATCCCCGGACCCGGCCGATGTTCGACGACGTGATCCGTCATGCCTTGGGTGGGAATGCTCCGCTTCTTCGTGAGCTCGGCGTGGATCCGGCCGAAGTCGCTCTGCCTGTCCGCCTCCGCCTGGTGCCTCGCGAGGGATCCCGCCTTGAGGCTCTTCCCTTGGTGTTGGAGGCGCCTTCCCCATGAAGGCCAACGGCTGGACCGGCGGGCAGTACAGCCTCTTCCGTTTCGCATTGGGGATCTATCTTGCGCTTCATTTCAGCCAGCTCGCGCCTTGGGGGGCGGAGGTCTTCTCGGGCGCGGGGGTGATCCCGCGGGCCTCGGACAGCCCTCTGTCCGGCCTGTTCCCGAACGTGCTACTCCTGTGGGACGGGCCCGTCTTCGTGACGGCCATCCTTTGGGGTGCTGCCGGGATGGCCCTGGCGTTCGCATGGGGATGGAGGGACAGGGTATTCGCGGTCCTGCTCTGGTACGTCTGGGCCTGTCTGCTGGGCCGCAATCCCCTCATCTCGAATCCGGGACTTCCTTACGTGGGATGGATCCTCCTGGCCCACGCCTGCCTTCCCAGGGCCCCCTACCTGTCCTGGGAGGCCCGCAAGCGTGCGGATCCGGCGGGGGGCTGGGCCATGCCCCAGTCCCTCTTCATCGTGGCCTGGATCCTCATGGCCCTGGGCTACAGCTACAGCGGGTGGACCAAGCTGGACAGCCCCTCCTGGCTGGACGGCTCCGCCCTGTCCCGGGTCCTGGAGAACCCCTTGGCGCGACCTGGCGCCCTGCGCGGTGTGGTGCTGTCGCTTCCGCCGGGGCTGCTCCGAGGGATGACCTGGGCCTCCCTGGCCCTGGAACTGGGCTTCGCTCCGCTGGTGCTCTTCCGCCGTTTGAGGCCCTGGGTCTGGCTGGCCATGCTGGGGATGCATGCCGGTCTGGTCCTGCTCCTGGATTTCGCCGACCTGAGCTTCGGTATGGTGATGCTGCATGCCTTCACCTTCGATCCGGCATGGATCCGGCCCCGGGGGACTGCGGCCCGGATCTTCTATGACGGGGGTTGCGGGCTCTGCCACCGCTGGGTGCGTTTTGTATTGGCCGAAGATCGGGAAGGGGTCTTCCGGTTCGCGCCCCTGGGTGGCGCCGCCTTCCTTGCCAGCGTCCCCCAGACATCCCGGGAAAACCTGCCGGACAGCCTGGTGGTGGAGATGGAGGGAGGCGTGTTGCTGTCCCGCTCCGCCGCCGTCCTGGCCATCTTGGCCCGGCTGGGAGGGGTCTGGGGAATCCTTTCCGGGGTGGGGGGGATGTTTCCGGCCGGATTCCTGGACTTGGCGTACGATGCGGTAGCCCGCGTCCGCCGTCGGATCTTCAGCCCTCCGTCCGGAGCCTGTCCCCTTCTGCCGCGTCCTCTCGCGGTCCGGTTCCTGCCATAATGGTGCTATAGCCCATGCCCTCCCCCCTCGCCTCGGCCCTTCGGAACCCCCGCTTCCTGAAGCTCCTGGCCGGGCAGTGCATCTCGGCCATCGGGGACCGCTTCACCGAGCTGGCCCTGCTCTCCCTGGCCCTGGGCGGCCAAGCCTCCGCCGAGCTGGCCCGCCTCGACTTCTGGTCCTATCTGCCCTGGATCCTCTTGGGCCCCTTCGCTGGCCTCCTGGTGGATCGCTACTCCCGCAGGAAGCTCATGATCGCCGCCGACCTGGGCCGCCTCGGCTTGGTCCTCACCCTGTTCGCCTTCGGCCTGAGGGACGGGCAGGACCTGGGCGGGACCTATCCCGTCCTGTTCGCCATGGGCATGCTGAGCACCGTCTTCTCCCCGGCCAAGTCCGCCTGCCTGCCCGACCTCGTCCCGGTCGAGCAGGTGATGCCGGCCGGGGCCCTGCTGGCGGCCGTCGGGGTCGCCTCCACGGCCCTCGGCTCCACGCTGGCCGGCAAGGTCATCGACACCTGGGGATGGCGGGCCTGCCTGGGGGTGGATGCGCTGAGCTTCGGCCTCTCCGCGGCCTTCATCTGGAGCATCTCCTTCCCGGTCGTCGCGGCTGCGCCCCGGGTGGCATCCTCCTTCGCCGGGACCCTGAAGGACCTGGCCGCCGGCTTGAGGGAGATGCGGCGGAACCCCGAGCTGAGGCCGATCTGCGCCTTCCTCTTCGTGTTCTGGTTCGTGGCGAACAGCGTGAAGGTCCTCGCCCCGAACTTCGCCAAGGAGGCCCTGGCCCTGCAGACGGGACAGCCGGGGGGGATGACCTCGGTGGGGCACACCATGACCCTGGCCGGCCTGGGCCTGCTGGCCGGGGCGGCCCTCACGGCCCTGGCGGGGCACCGGATCGCCCGGCGGGCGGCCTACTTTCTGGCCTCGGCGGGGATGGGGGGAGGCCTGCTGGGCCTGACATCTTCCCACGCCTGGGGCCCTGCCCTGTTCTGGCTCTTCATCACCGGCCTGGCGGGAGGGACCCTGGTCTCCCGGGTGGACGCGGACATCCTGAAGGTGGTGGCTCCGGGGATGCGGGGCCGGATCTTCGGGGCCGTCTCCGTGCTCTTCGCGGGAGCCCTGCTGAGCCCCTTGAGGCCCATCGGCTGGCTTTCCCAGCGCGCGACCGCGGCCAGCATCCTCCAGGTCCTGGCCTGGATCCTGCTGGGGCTGGCTGTCCTCGTCCTGCTCCGCCTGCTGAGGGACCTGAAGGCGGGAAGGCCGCTGATCCTGCCGCTCGGAGAGGCTCGCCCCCAGGCCCTGCCGGACACTGCGGCCTATCCCCTCATCCGCCTCCTCGGCCATCTGATCTTCAAGCCGCTCTACCGCCTCCGCTCCCACGGGGAAGAACAGGTTCCCGCCGAGGGCCCCGTCATCCTGGCCGCCAACCACTCCTCCTACTGGGACCCGGTCTTCCTTCAGCTCTCCCTCCCGGACCGCCAGGTGCGCTGGCTCATGGACGAGGACTACTACAACCTGCCCGTCCTGCGCTGGTTCTTCCGTGCGGTGGGCTGCATTCCGGTGAAGAATTCCGGGGGCAACCGCCGGGCCCTGGACGCAGCCGTCCAGGTGCTCAAGGCCGGCGGGGTGCTGGGCATCTTCCCGGAGGGCCACATCTCCCGCACGGGGCGCATGGACCAGGCCCACACGGGGGTCTCCTTGCTCTCCGCGAGGACAGGGGCCCCGGTGATGCCGGCGTATTTGAGAGGCGCCATGTTCTCCTGGCCGAAAGGGCAGAAGCTTCCGCGCCTGTCCCGGGTGGAGGTGAGGTTCGCGGAGCCCATGCGCCTGCCGGAGGGGGAGGGGGCGGAGAAGGCGGCCCTGCGCGCCTTTGCCGATCGACTCATGGCCCAGATCAAGGGACTCTACGGGCGCGGGTCCGCGCGGGTGGGGCCGAGGGGGGAGGGGGAGGCGTGAGGACCCCCTTCCGCCTGTTGCTGTTACTGCTCTTCGCCTGTGGCGCCACGTGGGTGATGTTCGATTGGATGTTCCGGGGGCGCATCCCGGACTCCTTTCTCCTGCTCCATTCTTGCGTTTTGCTTGGAGGCATGTTTGCCCTGGCTTGGAGATTCCTGCCGAGGCGGGAGAAACCGCCGGGGCTTCTGCCGATGCTCCTGGTGGGACTTCTCGTGGAACGGCTGCTGCTTTCGGTCTTCTGCGGGGCGATGGATCATGGGCTCTCGAACGTCTTGGATTCCATGGGGCGGGGCATTCCCGAAGGGTTTCAGGTCGCGTGCGGGATCGGTATGGGCGTGGCCGTGATGGGCCTCTTCCTGCTGGGGGGCTTGGCCGCGATGTGCGCCCTGGCCGGCGTCTGGGATTTCTCTTGGGCAAAGGCCTGCATGGCCTCGGCGGGGATGGCCGGGGTCGCTCTGGGAAGCATGGCGGCACTCGGCTTCGCGTTGGACAGGCTGCGTGTCGGAGACCGTATGATCGAGTGGTACCTCCAGCTCCTGGCCCTGGTCTTCGAGCTGGCCTGGCTCTCCTGGTGGTCAGGGCGGATCCGGAACCGTCTCCGGGAGGGGCAGGCATGAAGGACGGACCTCTCCCGTTCTGGAGGGTGCTGGTGGGGGCGGGCGTGGGGATGGGGCTGGGGGCCCTGGCCCTGAAGCTCCTGCATTCCGGCCAGGATCCCCTGCTCTGGGCCTGTCCCCTGGGGGCGGTGCTGGGCGCGCGCTGGGCCGCCGGGGCGGGGGGGACGGCGCGCTGGACGGCCCTGCTGGCCTCCCTGGTCATCTGGTGGGGGGCGAGGTGGGTGCTGTTCCGTTGTTCAGAAGAGATTTCCAATGATCCTGCATTTAATGCCGCGGATTTCGCGTTCCTTTGCGGAGGATGGTGTGTGTTGGTGTGGCGATCCTTGATCAAACTCAGCCACCGCGCGCTCCCGCCGGGAGTTTTGCCGCTGGCGTTGATCGGGCTCTTCATCGATCGATTGACGATGTCGGCGGGATTGGGGTTGATCACGCTGGCCAATGTGTTTGGCAGTCTCCCTGCGGAGAGCTTTGCCGTAGGCATGTACGGCATCTGGATCTGTCTTTGGGCGGCGGCCCTGCTTTGCGGGTTGGGCAGTCTTTGCGGGTTGGCGGGCGACCTGGACATTCCCTGGGCCAAGGCCACCTCTGCCGCAGCCTTGCTCGCCGGGCTCATGCTGGTCGATTGCATGCTTTTCCCGAGGATGATCCCGGGTCCATGGCGCCCCTGGTTGATCCAGGGGGTCTTTGTGCTGATCGAATCCCTCTGGTTCCTCTTCTGGGCCCGACGCGTCGTCCGCGCCAGGGACTTGCCGCCCGCCCCGGAGCAGGGATAATGCCGTCCATGCTTTCCGTCTCCGCCGACCTGTAGGATGTCGCCGCCAAGGCCCTGGCGGGGGAGCGGATCGACGCCCAAGACGCCGAGGCCTGCTACCGCACGTCCGACCTCCCCGGCCTGGGCTGGATCGCCAACCAGGTGAGGGAAAAGCGCCACGGCAACAAGGCCACCTACATCGTCAACTCCCACCTCAACTACTCCAACCTCTGCACCCTGGCCTGCAAGTTCTGCGCCTTCGCTCGCACCAGAGGGCGCGAAGGCGCCTACGAGCTGAGCCTGCCCCAGATCCTGGAGAAGGCCGACCGGGCCGCCGCCCTGGGCGCCTCCGAGCTCCACATCGTCGGCGGCCTCCATCCCGACCTTCCCTATGCCTGGTACCTGGAGATGCTCTCCACCCTGAGGGCCAAGCATCCGGCGATGCACCTCAAGGCCTTCACCGCCGTCGAGATCCGCTACCTTGCCGACCTGGCCAAGAAGCCCATCCGCGACGTCCTCGTCGAGCTGCGCGAAGCCGGCCTGGGCTCCCTGCCCGGGGGCGGGGCCGAGATCTTCGCCGAGAAGGTCCGCAAGGAGATCTGCGGCCCCAAGGACACCTCGGCCGAGTGGCTGGAGGTCCACCGCATCGCCCACGGCCTGGGCCTGCGCTCCACGGCCACCATGCTCTACGGCCACATCGAGAGCGCCGCCGACCGGGTGGACCATCTGATGCGCCTCAGGGCCCTCCAGGACGAGACCAAGGGCTTCCTGGCCTTCATCCCGCTCTCCTTCCATCCGGAAGGGACCCGCATCGTGGTCCACCAGGCCTCCGGGATGGAGGACCTGCGCAACGTGGCGGTCGCCCGCCTGGTCCTGGACAACTTCGACCATGTGAAGGCCTATTGGACCCAGACCGGGCTCAGGCTGGCCCAGCTCGCCCTCCATTTCGGCGCGGACGACATCGACGGCACGGTCGTGGAGGAGACGATCACCCATATGGCCGGGGGCAAGGCGCCCCGGGGCATGGCCGAGGAGGGTCTGAGGAAGATCATCCGGGCCGCCGGACGGAACCCGGTGCGGCGGGACACTTTGCATCGGGATCTGGAACAGGCCGCCTGATTCGGATATCCTGGGCGTATGCCCCACGCCATCCATGAGACCTGCATCGGCTGCACCGCCTGCGCGGTGATCTGCCCGACCGAGGCCATCTTCGGGGAGCGCAAGGGCATGCACGTCATCGTGCCCGAGCGCTGCATCGACTGCGGGGCCTGCGGGTCGGTCTGTCCGGCCGATGCCATCACCGACCAGTTCAAGGCCCTCTCGCCCCAGCGCAAGCGCGCCGAGCTTCCCAAGGCCAAGATCTTCGCGGAACGCTGCACCGGCTGCGAGTACTGCGTCCACGTCTGCCCCTACGACTGCCTGGAGGTCAAGGGCGGCACCAACGGCCCCGGGGTCTTCGGGATCTGCGAGATCAACCCCCAGAAGTGCGTGGGGTGCGGGCTCTGTGTGGCCGTCTGCGACAAGGACGCCATCGTGGTCTTCGACAAGGAAGGGAAGGTCCTGGACCACTCCTTCCTGAAGCTGAACCCGGCGGGTTACGCGTCGACGTCCGTCGCCCCGCTCTAGCGCTATAATACGCTCATGCAGGCTGGACCCTACCGCGTGCGGGCGGTCGAGACCGGGCGCTTCCGTCTGGACGGCGGCGCCATGTTCGGCACCGTGCCCAAGGTGCTCTGGGAAAAGAGCAACCCGCCCGACGCCAGGAACCGCATCGAGCTGGCCCTGCGCTGTCTCCTGGCCGAGGGGGAGGGCCGCCGCATCCTGGTGGACGCGGGCGTCGGCGGGGCCACCTTCGGGCCCAAGGAAGCCGAGATGTATGCCGTGGAGGACAAGGGGCCCGGCCTGGATCCCGCGTCCATCACCGATGTCGTCCTGACCCACCTGCACTTCGACCATGCCGGCGGCGCGGTCACCCAGGGCCGTCCGACCTTCCCGAACGCCACCTACTGGGTCCAGCGCCGCAATCTGGAGAACGCCAAGCATCCCAACGAGCGGGAGAAGGCCTCCTACCTTCCCCAGACCTGGCAGGTGCTGGAAGCCTCCGGCCGGCTGAACTTGGTCGACGGCCCTGCCGAGATCCTGCCCGGGATCCACGCCATCCCCAGCGACGGGCACACCGTGGGGATGCAGCTGGTGCGGGTGGGGCCCGTGGTCTACTGCGCGGACCTCATCCCGTTGACGGCCCACGTACGGGTGCCCTTCACCATGGGGTACGACATCCATCCCGGGCTCCTGATCGAGGAGAAGAGGCGCCTGCTCGAGCAGGGGGAGAAGGAGGGCTGGATCCTCTTCTTCGAACACGATCCGTCGGTGGCCGCCTGCCGCATCGCCAGGGACAAGGTCCGCGGCCATTTCGTGGCCGGCACGCCGGTGGAGATGGCGGCATGATCCTCCCGGTCATGAAGCTCGGCAATCCCGTCCTGCGCAAGGTCGCGGAACCGTTCACGGAGCGGGAGATCCGCTCGGCCAAGACCCAGGCCCTGGTGCAGGACATGCTGGAGACCATGCGTGCCGAGATCGGCGTGGGCCTGGCCGCGCCCCAGGTGGGGGTGTCCAAGCA
>JAHFOU010000149.1:0-4660 GCA_023261525.1 Planctomycetota bacterium
CGTGCCCCAGTCCAGGACGCCTTTGCCCCAGGCGTAGGCCAGGCCGGCCGCCAGGACGCCGAGGAAGACGGCGCCGGAGGCCACGCCCTCCCAGCCCAGCTCCCTGCCGAGGACGCCCCAGGGGATGAGGAGGACGGTCTCCAGGTCGAAGAGCAGGAAGAGCACGCCCACCAGGTAGAACTTCACGTCGAAGGGCTGACGGGCGTCGGAGAACGGCGTCTCCCCGCACTCGTAGGTGGCGTCCTTCTGGGCGTCCTTGCGGCTGGGGCCGATGAACTTGGCCAGGAAGACCATGGTCCCCCCCAGGGCGAGGGAGGCCAGGATCATGACCAGGGCGACCAGCCAGCCTCCGTACATCAGAGGGCCTCCGAGGGGTCGGGTGCCGGCGTTTCCGCCTTGCGCTCCAGGGCCTTCACGAAGTGGAAGTAGTGGAAGGACTCCCCGCCCTGCCCCTCCATGTCCGAGGCGGCCTGCTTGGCGCAGCCCAGGTCCACCTGCTTCAGGCGCTGGGAGAAGCCCAGGACCAGGGACAGGTCGGCCATGGCGCAGAGGACGCGGGGACAGCCCTGGGAGGCCTCGAAGAGGCGGCCCACGGCGGCGTCCTCGAAGACCTCGCGCTCGCAGCCGGCCATGCGCATGCGGTGCTTGAGCAGGCCCCGGCTGTCGGCATAGGAGAGGTTCTTGAGGTGGTAGCGGACCGGGAGGCGCTGCCAGAGCTCGGGCTTGGCGCGGACGGCGGCCTCCAGGGGGGCCTGGCCGGACAGGATGAAGGTCAGGAGGAACTGCCCCTCTACCGTCAGGTTCAACAGGGCCCTGAGCTCGTCCAGGAGGGCGGGGCGCCCGGCCAGCATCTGGCCCTCGTCGACGATGACCAGGGTGCGCTCCCCCCGGGCGGCCACGGCGGTGAGCTGCTTCCTCAGGGCGGCCAGGATGGCCCCGCGGTCCCGCCCCGGCTTGGGGATGCCGAGCTGGGCCGCGATCTCGGCCAGCATCTGGGTGCGGGAGAGGTCCGGATACTCGAGGAAGGCCACCTGGGAGCCTTCGCCGAACTCGAGGCGGACCTCCTGGATGAGGCGTTTGAGGAGGCTGGTCTTGCCATCCCCGGCGTTCTCGGAGATGAGGAGGGCCCCGCCCTTGTTGGCCAGGATGGCGTAGCGGAGGCGCAGGAGGGCCTCCTGGTGGCCCCGGCTCAGGTAGAGGCGGTCGGCGTCAGGCGTGAGGTCGAAGGGGGTCTTGGAGCAGGCCCAGTAGCGGAGGTATTCGGGAAGGGCTTGCACGAGGAGGAAGGATACCGCTTCCCGCCTGCGGGAATCAAGGCGCCGGGGGCTGGGCCAGGGCTTTGCGGCACTGGGAGGCCAGTTCTGGAGGAAGTCCCAGCGTCAGGGCTTCCCGATAGGCCTTCTGGGCCTCCTCGGGGCGCTTCAGGTCCCTCAGGCTGACGGCGCGGAAGAACTGGGGAACCCCGTTCTTGGGATCGAGCCGGGAGGCCTGTTCGAAGGCCTTGAGGGCCTCGTCGGGCCTGCCGAGCTTGCCCAGGATCAATCCCCGGTTGACCAGGGCCTCCACGTCCTCTGGCCGGATCGCCAGGATCAGGTCGTAGCAACGCAGGGCCTTCTTGGACTGGCCGTTCGCCTTCTCGTCCAAGGCCCGTTGCAGGAAGGAGGCGAGGAGCCCCGGCTTGGCCCGGAGGGCTTCGGCGCACTCCCGGCGCCCCTCTTTCAGATACCCCTGCTCCAGGAGCACCAGCCCCAGGCCGAAGCGGGGGAAGGGCATCCCCTTGTCCGCGCGCAAGGCCTCCTCGAAGGCGCCCTTCGCCTCCTTGAGCTTCCCCGCATCCCAGAGGCACTCCCCCAGAAGGGAGAGATAGTTGGGCTCCCCGGGGGACAGGACCAGGGCGAGACGGACGTGAGGCAGGGCCTCGTCCATGCGGCCCAGCGAGAGGAGGGTCTTCGCCTGCTGAAAATGGATTTCCTGGAGCGTCTTCAGGTTCGGATGGTTGGCGGTCGCCGTCTCCAGGGCTTGCAGGGCTTCCTCCGGACGCCCCAAATGGTCCAACACCGTGCCACGGAGGAAATGGGCGAAGGCATCCTTGGGATCCAGGTCGATGGCGCGCTCGCACTCCGTCAGGGCTTCTTCGTTGCGTCCGAGGTCCAAAAGCCTGAGGCCCAGGTAGCCGCGGGCCTTGGCCGTGACCACGATCTTCTCCAGGGCGGCCTGGGCGGCTTCCAGGGCCTCCTGTTTCCGCCCTTGCCCGGTCAGGAGTTCCATCAGGGCGAACCAGACCGAGGATTCGCCCGGGTGCTCCTCCAGGATCTTTCGGAATTCACGCTCGGCGTCCTGGGTCTTCCCCAGGCTGTAGAGCGCCTGGGCGTGATAGACACGCGCGTCGGTGTCCTCCGGGTCCTCGTGCATGGCCTGTTCCGTCAGTTGCAGGCGTGTCGGATCGAGTGCGGTCAGCTGGCTGGCCTCGACGAGGAGTTCACGGGCCCGCAGTTTCCGCTGGAGGCGCCCAGGGCCTTCTGGGTCTCCCCCTCCGCCTTCAGAGCCCGCTCGGCCTCGGCCTGGGCCCGCTTCGCTTCCAGGTCCGAGGTCTCCTTCGCCTCCCGGGCCAGTCCGGCCTGGCGGAGAGCCTCGTTCTTGGCCCTGATCACGCTGAGGATGGACCAGGAGCCGACGGAGACGACGAGGAGGAGGGCCGCGGCCGAGACGGCGGCCAGCGGCCTGTTGCGTTGCACCCATTTGGTCATCCGGTACGCCGTGGTGTCCGGGTGGGCCCGCACCGCCTCCCCCTTCAGGAAGCGCTCCAGATCCTCCGCGAGGTCCCGGGCCGTGTCGTAGCGCCGGGACGACTCCTTCGCCAGGGCTTTGAGCATGACCGTTTCCAGATCCGGGGCCAATCTCTTGATGACGGTGCTGGGCGGGGCCGGATCCTTCTCCACGACCGCCTTGAGGATCCCCAGGGCCTCCTCCCCCTGGAAGGGCATCCGCCGCGTCACCAGCTGGTAGAGGATCACGCCGAGCGCCCAGACGTCCGTCCGGATGTCGATCTCCTTCGTGCGTCCCTGCGCCTGCTCCGGGGACATGTACTGGGGCGTGCCCATCACGGTGCCCGTCATCGTCATGGCGCCCCCCCGGGTGTCGGGTTCGGCCATGCGGGCGAGTCCGAAGTCCAGGATCACCGGGCTGCCGTCCGGGCGGACCAGGATGTTGCCGGGTTTCAGGTCCCGGTGGATGATGCCCCTGCCGTGGGCGTAGTGCACGGCCAGGCAGACCTGGACCATCAGGCGCAGGCGTTCCTCCAGGGGGAGCTTTTGTTCCGTCACGTAGTCGTCCAGGGCATTCCCATCCACCAGGTCCATGGTGTAGAAAGGAGCCCCCTCGCTCAGGCCTGCATCATGGACGTGGACGATGCCCGGATGGCTGAGGTCGCCGAGCAGGCGGGCCTCCCTCAGGAAGCGGTTCTGGGCGTCCGGGGAGTTCCAGGCGCCCCCCAGCATCATCTTGAGGGCCACGTCCCGGCCCAATTTGGCATCCCGGGCCCGGTAGACCGCCCCCATCCCGCCCCGGGCGATCTCGCCCAGGATGGTGTAGGCTCCCACCTTGCGCGGAGGCGCGGACTGGAGAGGCTTGGAAGCCGCTTCCTGGATCCGGCTTTTGGTCTTGGAAAGGTCCTCGGGCGGGCGGGTCACTGGGCGTCGGGCTCGCAGGCCCTGACGAAGCCCTCCGCATGGCGCTTGAGCTGTTCCCACTCCTCGCGGATGCGGCGCGCCTCGGCAGGATCCACCTTCCCGTCGGCCATGGACTGGGCGATCACGTCGAGGAGGTCGGAGAACTCGCGCACCAGCTTCTGGGTCTGGGCCAGCACCTTAAGGGGGTCGGCCGGGCGCTTGGTGGACGGATTGGGGACGAAGATGCCCCCTGCCCCCTCGCAGAGCCATTCGACCAGCCCGGGATCCCCGGTGACCTCGATCAGCTCGGCCAGGCGGTCCAGGGGGCTCGGAGTCCCGGAGCCCTCCGGCGCCGCGCACCACTTGTAGACGCTGGCCTGGGAGAGGCCCAGCTTCGCCGAGACGGCTTTCACGCCGGCCCGGTCGATGGCGGTCTTCATGATCTCATGGGATGGCTTGGAGGGCATCTCCGGAAGCCTAGAGCAGGCCGGACGTTCTGGCAAGCGCGAAGGCGAACGGACAAACCCCTTGCCCCCCCCGCTTTGCTCCCTATAATCCCTCTTCCCATGAAGCCCAAGATCCATCCCGAGTACGTGGATTGCACCGTCACCTGCGCCTGCGGGGTCTCCTTCAAGACCCGCTCCACCCGGCCCGCCATCCGGGTCGAGATGTGCAACCAGTGCCACCCCTTCTACACCGGCAAGCAGAAGTTCGTCGATACCGCCGGCCGCGTCGAGCGCTTCACCAAGAAGTACCAGTGGGGCAAGACCGACGCCGAGAAGGCGGAGAAGCCCGCCGCCGCCCCGAAGAAGTAGCTCCCGGGGCCTGCCCGCCCCATGCTCCACCCCGCCCTCGTCAACGCCCTCCAGGCCCGCCTCAAGCGCTTCGCGGAGGTCGAGAGCCAGCTCGCCACCGGGGCCATGGACCGCGGCCTCCTGAGGGAGCACGGCGTCCTCGCCAAGATGGCCGCCAAGGCCCGCCGCCTTGAGGAG
>JAHFOU010000149.1:4670-6154 GCA_023261525.1 Planctomycetota bacterium
CGCGCCCGCTCTGAAAGGCAGCGAGGAGATGCTCAAGGAATTCGATCCCGAGATGAAGCGCATGGCCGAGGAGGAGAGCGCTTCCCTCCGGGCCGAGCAGGCCGCCCTCGAGGCCGAGCTCCAGGACCTCCTCCTGGCCGGCCTGGAAGAGGGCCCCGTCGACCGCAACGTCATCCTGGAGGTGCGCGCCGGCACCGGGGGCGACGAGGCCAGCCTCTTCGCCCGGGACATCTTCCGGATGTACTGCCGCTACGCCGAGCGCAAGGGCTGGAGCGTGGAGATCATGGATTCCAGCCTCTCCGAGGTGGGCGGCTACAAGGAGGTTGTCGCCACGATCTCCGGGGAGGGCGCCTTCGCGGCCCTGCGCTTCGAGAGCGGCGGCCACCGCGTCCAGCGCGTGCCGGCCACCGAGACCCAGGGCCGCATCCACACCTCGGCCTGCACGGTGGCCGTCCTGCCCGAGGCCGAGGAGGTGGACCTCCAGATCAAGGACGCCGACCTCCGCGTGGACACCTACCGCGCCGGCGGGGCCGGGGGCCAGCACGTGAACAAGGTCTCCTCGGCCATCCGCATCACCCACATCCCCACCGGCCTGGTCGTCCAGTGCCAGGATGAGCGCTCCCAGCACAAGAACCGGGCCCGGGCCATGAAGGTCCTCAGGAGCCGCCTCCTGGAGCTGGAACAGCGCAAGCGCAACGAGGCCCGTGCCAGCCTGCGCCGCACCCTGGTCGGCACCGGGGATCGCAACGAGCGCATCCGCACCTACAACTTCCCCCAGGACCGGGTCACCGACCACCGCATCGGCCTGACCCTGCACAACCTGCCCAAGCTCCTGGAGGGGGATCTGGGCGAGCTCCTGGCCGGCCTGATCGCCCACGACCGCGAGGAGCAGCTCAAGCAGCTTCAGGCCGCGTCGTGACGCTGGATGAAGCCGCCAAGGCCCTTCAGCGGGCCGGCGTGGAAAAGCCCCGCCTCCAGGCCGAACTCCTGCTGGCCAGGGCCATGGGCGTGTCGCGCGTCCAGGCCGTGTCGGCAACCCCCTCCCCCGATCAGATCGAATCCTTCACCAACCTCTGCCACCGCCGCGTCTCCCGGGAACCCCTCGAGTACCTCCTGGGCAGGACGGACTTCTGTGGCCTGAGCCTGATCTGTGACCGGCGGGCCCTCATCCCCCGTCCCGAGACCGAGGACCTGGTCGAGCTGGCCGCCCGCCGCCTTCGAACCCTTCCCTGTCCCCGAGTAGCGGATCTGGGCACGGGCACCGGGGCCATCGCCCTGGCGATGAAGGCCCGCATCCCGACGGCCACCGTGGTGGCCACCGATCTTTCCCAGGATGCCTTGGACCTCGCCGCTTCCAACGCCAAAATCCTGGGGCTGGAAGTCGCCTTCCGCCAGGGGAAGGATCTGGAACCCCTCGGGGATGAGCGCTTCGACGCCATCCTGGGTAATCCTCCCTATGTCGCCGAGGGCGAGATGCCCGGACT
>JAHFOU010000150.1 GCA_023261525.1 Planctomycetota bacterium
TTGACCTCGAGGAAGTAGAAGTCCTTCCCGTCGACCAGGAACTCCACGGTGCCCAGGCTCCGGTAGCCCGCGGCCTCGGCCAGGCGCACGGCGGCGGCGCCCATCTTCTCGCGCAGTTGTGGAGTGAGGGCGGGAGAGGGGCTCTCCTCGATCAGCTTCTGGCGGCGCCGCTGGACCGAGCATTCGCGCTCATGCAGATGAACGACCTTGCCGGTGGGGTCGCCCAGGATCTGGAACTCCACGTGGCGGGGGCCTTGCAGGAAACGCTCGAGGAAGACCTCCTCAGAGGCGAAGGAGGCTCCGGCCTCTCTCCGTGCGCTCTCGATCGCTTCGGAAAGCTGGCTGGCCTTCTCGACCATCCTCTGTCCCCGTCCTCCGCCTCCGTCGGCGGCCTTCACCAGGAGGGGGAAGCCGATGTCCTTGGCCGCCTTGGCGGGATCCTTGCCGAGCTTGGCGCCGGGAAGCACGGGCACCCCGGCTTTCTCCGCCACCGCGCGGCCGGCCAGCTTGTTGCCGAGGGCCCGCATGGCGGCCGGAGGCGGCCCGATCCAGGTCAGGCCGGCCTTCCCGCAGGCTTCGGCGAAGTCCGCGTTCTCGGAGAGGAAGCCGTAGCCGGGATGGACCGCGCCGGCCCCGGATGTCTTCGCCGCCTCCAGCAGGGCCTTGGGGTCCAGGTAGGACTTGGGGCCTTCCAGGAGGGCCACGGCGTCGGCCTCGCGGGCGGGGAGGGCGTCGGCCTCGGCCTTCGTGGCGGCGACGACGGACCTGAGGCCCAGCTCCCGGCAGGCGCGGACCAGCCTCAGCGCGATCTCGCCCCGGTTGGCGATGAGGACGGTGGAGAAGGGCCTGGCCCTCATTTCGGTTCCTGGGTCCACGGCGCCGGCTTCTTCGCGAAGAAGGCCTCGAAGCCGGCCTGGGCCTCGGCGTCGGTCCGCTTGGAGGCGATGAGGGCGGCCACCTTGGGCCCCAGGGTCTTGAGGGGCTTGCGCAGGAGGTCGTCGGCGATCTCGAAGGCCAGCCCCTTGGCCTGGAGCATGGCCTGGGGCGCGGCGAGGAGGTAGTCCTTCAGGGCCTCGCCCACCGCCGCGTCCAGGGTGCCGGCCGGCACCACGTCCGTGACCAGGCCGATCTGGAAGGCCTTGGACGCCGGGAATTTCCGCCCGCTGGTGAAGAGGTCCCGGGCGTTGGTCAGCCCGATCTTCTCCACCACGAAGGGCGAGATCGTCCCCGGGATGATGCCCAGCCTCACCTCCGTGAACCCGAACTGGGTGCCCTCCTCCGCGATGACCCGGTCGCAGGCCGCGGCCAGCCCCGAGCCCCCGCCCAGGGCGAAGCCGCGCACGGCCGCGAGCACCGGCTTGGGGCATTCCCGCACGGCCAGGAGCATGCGGAAGAGGGCCAGGGCGTCCGCGTGGTTCTCGTCGCGGGTCCAGGTGGCGGCCCGGCGCATCCAGTCCAGGTCGCCGCCGGCGCAGAAGGCCGCGCCCTCGCCCGAGAGGCAGACCACGCGGGCGGGGGCCGGGGCCCGGATGGAGAGGAAGGCGTCCGTCAGCTCCGCGATGAGGCGCTCGTCGAAGGCGTTCTTCACCTCCGGGCGGTTCAGCCGGATGTGGAGGACGTGGCCTTCGGTCCAGGTCTTGAGGGTGCTCACATCCGGAAGACCCCGTAGCGGGATCCCTCCTGGGGGTCGGGCATCGGGGCGTTCAGGGCCATGGAGATCCCGAGGCCCAGGGCGTCGCGGGTCTCGGCGGGCAGGAGGATGCCGTCGTCCCAGAGCCGGGCCGTGCCGTACAGGGGGTTGCCCTCCTCCTCGTACTTCTCCAGGATCGGCTTCTTGAGCGCCGCCTCGTCCGCCGCCGGGAAGGGCTTGCCGGCCTTGGCCATCTGGTCCTTCTTCACAGTGGCCAGGACGTTGGCGGCCTGTTCCCCGCCCATGACGGAGACGCGGGCGTTGGGCCAGGTGAACATCAGCCGCGGCTGGTAGGCCCGCCCGCACATCCCGTAGTTGCCGGCCCCGTAGGAGGCGCCGATCACGACGGTGAAGCGGGGCACGGGGGCGTTGGCGACGGCCATGACCATCTTGGCCCCGTCCTTGGCGATGCCGCCGGACTCCGCGCGGGAGCCGACCATGAAGCCGGTGATGTTCTGGAGGAAGAGGAGGGGGGTGCCGCGTTGGGCGCAGAGCTCCACGAAATGCGCGCCTTTGAGGGCGCTCTCGGAGAACAGCACGCCGTTGTTGGCCAGGATGCCGACGGGATAGCCATGAAGCCTGGCGAACCCGCAGACCAGGCTGGCCCCGTACTCCCGCTTGAACTCATGGAAACGCGAGCCGTCCACGAGGCGGGCGATGACCTCGCGCACGTCGTAGGCCTTGCGGGGGTCGGCGGGGAGGATGCCGGCCAGCTCGGCGGGATCGTAGCGGGGGGCCTCGGGCTCAGTCACCTCCCAGCCGGAAGGGATTCGTTTGCCACGCGGGAGGGTTTCCGCAATGGACCGGGCGATGCGCAGCGCGTCCTCCTCGTTCTCGGCCATGTGGTCGGTGACGCCGGACTTGCGGGTGTGGACCTCGGCGCCGCCGAGCGCCTCGGCGGAGACCTCCTCGCCGGTGGCGGCCTTCACCAGCGGCGGGCCGGCCAGGAAGATGTGGCCGTGGCCCTTCACGATCACGCTCTCGTCGGACATGGCGGGCACGTAGGCGCCGCCGGCGGTGCAGGGGCCGAAGACCACGGAGATTTGGGGGACGCCGAGGGCGCCGAGCCGGGCCTGGTGGTAGAAGATGCGGCCGAAGTGGTCGCGGTCGGGGAAGACCTCGGCCTGGAGGGGCAGGTAGGCCCCGCCGGAGTCCACCAGGTAGAAGCAGGGGAGGCGGTTTTCCATCGCCACTTCCTGGGCGCGCAGGTGCTTCTTCACGGTGAGGGGGAAGTAGGTGCCGCCCTTCACGGTGGCGTCGTTGGCGACGATCATGCACTCGCGGCCCTGGATGCGGCCGACGCCGGTCACGACGCCGGCGGAGGGGGCCTGGCCCTCGTACAGGCCGTGGGCGGCCAGCGGGCTCAGCTCCAGGAAGGGGGATCCGGGGTCGCAGAGTTTGCGGATCCTCTCCCTGGGCAGGAGCTTGCCCCGGTCGGCGTGGCGCTTGCGGTCCTCGGCGGGGCCGCCGAGCTTGGCCTGGTCCCTCAGCGCCTGGACCTGCTTCGCGAGGGCCTGGTGGTGCTTGAGGTTGTCCTGGAATTCGGGGCTGGCGGTGGAGACGAGGGAGGGCAGGACGTCCATGGGTCGGAGGGTATCCGGGCCCTTGTCGAGGGTCAACGGCGCGGGTTGACCCCCGGGGGAGGCGCCATTATGATCCCCGCCCTTCGCCCGCGGGGGTGTAGCGCAACTGGTTAGCGCACCAGATTGTCGATCTGGATGTTGCGGGTTCGAATCCCGTCACCCTCGCCAACAATTAACAACCGTATTTGGAAGGCGTTTCAGGACAGCCGGTTGCGGCTGTTGTCAGGTGCTAACGGTACGGGGGCTCCTCGCCATCTGAGCAACACCCCCTACCTAGGACTTCCCGTCTCGCCAGGATAAACTACTCCCGATGTCCCCGATGAAGACGGCGCGCTTCTCTCAACATCTCGGCGTCATAGCTCTGGTCTTTTCCGTGGCGCTCTGCGGCTGTGGCCCTGGTGCCAGAACCATCCCTTCGGGGAAAGAGCTTTCTGAGTTTATTCAAAGAGAGGGCAATCCGACTGAAGCGGTGTTCAAGGTCGGCATCCCCCAAGTCGCGGACGCGGTTCGGAAGAGCCTGCAGGACGCAGGATACCGCGGCTTTCTTCTCCGTGAGGAGGGTGGTGGTCTTCCCGGAACACGATTCCATCTTGGCTCAAGAGCGCCGTGGTCTTCCCCATGTTTCATCTCAAATGCAACCGGGGAACCGATGATTTACACCACAGACTATGAAATCTATGCGAACCAGACTACGGATGGCACCAGGGTTTCTGTGCTCGCGGGAGCACCTCATGTTGAGATCCGTCAGCCCTGGGAATCCCCCAGTTACTTGGTGGCTTCTTGTTGCTGCATGTTCAGCAGTCCTTTTAGGTCGAGTGCTTGGTTGCAAATTGAATCCAGCACAGTGGAGGAGTACGAGATCCTCTGCAAGATTGGGGATGCCTTAGGGAGTCCTCTGCCCCCGCCTCGGTATCCTAAGATTCGGGTTCGATAGGCCACTCCGAATCCCAGGAAACCCCGCTCCCGGCCCAGAAGGCCCCCTTCTGACCTCTTAGTTAGGCGACCTCCAGCAAGACCCTGGGATTCCGTTGAGCCAGCGCCAGCAGGGTCCGGGCCGCCCCGGAGGGGGCTCTCCGTCCCTGCTCCCACTCCTGAAGGGTCCGGACCGAGACGCCCAGGAGCCGGGCGAACCGGGACTGGGACAGCCCCGTGCGCTCCCGGATGGAGGACACCGACGGGAGGTTGGTGACCCTGCCGTGGCTCCCTTTCTTGATCTCCCGGATCCCCTCCAGGATCTCCATGCCCAGGTTCCGCTTCGTCTTAACCATCGATCTCCTCCTTGATTCTGCGAAGGACGTGGGAGGGGATGTTCCCCTCCTCGTTCTTCGCGTAGATCGTCAGCATCCAGATGACGCCTTCCCGGGTCCTGGCGTAGTAGATCACCCGGACGCCTCCCCGTTTCCCCTGACCGGAACGGCCCCAACGGACCTTCCGGACGCCCCCGGAGCCGGGGACCACGGCCCCGCTCTCCGGATGCCGGGCCAGGGACTCCTGGAGCCCGGCGTAGTCCTCATCGGACAGGTACCTTCCAACCAGCTTCGAGAACAGCCTTGTCTCGATGAAGGTGACCACGGGCAGATTATACGTCAGAGACGTATATTGTCAAGGCCGGGAGGGGAGCGGTTGTCAGGTGCCAGCGACCTGCGGCACCCTCGCCAACGCTTAACAGCTGGTTGACACCGCCCGCCCCCAGGGCGCCCTGCGGCGCCGCCCGTCAGACCGCCAGCCGGACAGTCGTCACGCCCTGTCCGAAGCTCCGGAGCGTGCGCCCGAAGAAGAGCGGCAGCAGTCCCGTGTGGATCATGGCCGGCAACGCGACATCCCTCAGGGCCCGTTGCAGCGGCGTGAAGCCGAACAGGAAGCGCGGGGGCAGTTGCTGGAGGCCCTGGATGCGGGTGGTCTCCGGAAGCCGTTCCGCCTGGACCCGGCCCGCCGCGGCATCCAGGTCCCCCCCGGAGAGGGCCGCCGGCACTAGGTGATTGGCCGCCACCAGGGCGTCGCGGAGGGCCAGGTTGATCCCCTGTCCGCCCACCGGGGACATGGGATGCGCCGCGTCCCCCAGGAGCAGGAGCCCCGGGCGGGTCCAGCGCACCAGGACGTCGCAGACCACGTTCAGGAGGAAGGGATGCTGGATGGATGCCCGGTTCAACCGCAGATGGTCCGCCAGGTCCGGGGAGACCTCGCCCGCCATCTCGGACAGCCAGCCGTCGATGCCCTGGCGCCGCAGCTCCCCGAAGGCGCCCTTCTGGATGACCCAGCCGACCTGGAGCTGATCTCCGTAGGTGGGGAAGGTCAGGGCGAAGTGCCCCCGGCCCAGGTAGACCCGGGCGGTGGGTTCCTCGGCGGCGGCCGTGGCCGGCAGCGGCAGCTTGACCCAGACGATGTCGAAGGATTGGGGCGTCCGGACCTCGTCCAGGCCCGAGCGGCGCCTGAGGAGGGATTCCCGGCCGTCGGTCCCGACCACCAGGTCCGCCGGGAGCTCCCGCCCGTCGAGGAGGCGGACGCCGGAAACCCGGCCGGACCGCTCCAGGAGCTCCGCGGCCACGGCCCCCCGCTCCAGGTGGAATGCGGGAAAGCGCCCGGCGGCCTCCGCCAGCATCTCCAGCAGGGCCGGCTGGGAGATGGCCCGGGGCCCGAAGCCGAAGTCCCCGGGCGGGATGCGGAAGAGGCGGTGGGCGCCCCGGAAGGCTTCCAGGGCCCGGACCCGCACCTGGGGCAGGGCCTCCAGCGCCTCGGAGAATCCCATCTGGGTCAGGGCATCGAGGCCGCTGGGCATGAGGATCTCGCCGCGGAACTCCCGCGCGAAGTCCGGATGGCGCTCGAGGAGGGTCACGGGGATCCCGCGCCGGGCCAGGAGGAAG
>JAHFOU010000151.1 GCA_023261525.1 Planctomycetota bacterium
ACCCAGGCGTATTCGGGATGGACCCCCAGTGCGCCAGGACTTTCCGGCTGTGCTGGTCGATGTAGGGCATCAGCGTGTCCCCTCGATCTCGCGCTGGAGCAGGGCCAGGGCCCTCCAGGCTACTTTTGTGGAGTGAAGAACACCATCGATGTCCATCTTGCCTCGGTCCAGCAGGTGTCTCATTAGGGCGTCGGACTCGTCCGTGGACTTCGTCTTGTCCCAGTGCAGGGATTGCCCCGGATTGTGCTGGGCGTTGCCGACCACGGAGAGGTTGGCTACTGCGAGGAGGGCATCCGGGAAGTAGTCCAGGAGGCCCGTGGCGAGTGGGCACTGCTTGCGTTTCAGGGGATCGGAGGAGTCCATAGTTTCACCTCTTGTGTCTTTCGGTCATACCAGCCCTGTCGGAGAACGAAGGCCAGGCGTGCTTGGAGTAGGGCGAAGTCGGCATCCTTGCCGGCCTTCTGGAAGATGTCCACGGTGCCGGGCCAGACCTCCTCCGGTGTCTCGAACTGGTCCAGGAGGGCGGCCGCGCGCACGGGGCCGATGCCCGGGCAACCCGGGTACCCATCCACGCGATCCCCCGTGAGCGTCTGAGTGAGGTGCCGCTCGTGACCCTGCCAGGGCTCCACCGTGGACATCACGTTCGTGTCCGGGTTGTAGTGCTGGCCCGGGATCTGGAGGAGGTCCTTGTCGATGGTGACGATGATCTTCCCCTCCGTGGGCTCCTTCGTGGCCAGGAGACCTAGCATGTCGTCGCCCTCCAGCCGCGCCTCTCGAGCCACCCTACAGTGCTGCACAATCTCGGCCTCGATCTCGAGGAAGCCGGGGGGCTTAGGGTAGGCGGTGCGATGGGCCTTATAGGTGGGGCAGAGCTCCTTCCGGAAGTTGGCATTCCGGTCCCCCAGGGCCACGATCACGGCCTGTGCGCCCAGGAGTTTCCGCAGACGGGAGAGCTCTCGCTGGACGTAGCCGACGGCCGCCTTCACGTTCACGGTCCATAGCAATTCGCTCCCATCCCCCCAGCTCACGCTCGTGGAGGCGGCGGCGCAGGCGCGGTGAAGGGTCACATCACCGTCGAGTAGGATCGTCGTGTTCATGCTTTGGCTGACCAATCGTCCCCGATGGCGGAGTGCGCGTCCAGGGGAATCCGGAGCTTGAAGTGGACGCCCGCGGCCTTGATGGCCTCGACGAGGGCGGCTGCCGATTGCTCGGCCAGGGAGACTGGTACGTCCAGGACGATCTCGTCGTGCACGAAGGCTACCTGGTAGGCGGCGGTCCACGCGGAGGCCAGTACGATGGCCTGCTTCATAACGATGGCGGCCGCGGCCTGGGCCAGGGTGTTCAATGCCGCATTCGTCCGCCGAACCCAGACGCGACGCCCGTCGAGAGTCCGTAGCCAACCCCGTGCCTTGGCGTCGATCTCCACGGCCCGGATCAACTTCCCGAGACCGGGCAGGCTCGCCAGGAGGGCGTCGCGCTTGGTCTTGCCGACCGCGGGACCGACCTTGAGGATCTTGCCCACCTTGGGACCCTGGGCCCCGTACAGGATGGCGTAGAAGGCCCCTTTGGCCTGGTCCCGGGAGCACCCGAGCAGGCCCGCGTTCCGGGTGTGGATGTCCCCGCCCAGGAGGAGGCGGGCGAACTCGCCGTTGTCGAAGCGGGCCGAGTAGTGGGCGATCATGCGGGCGTCGATGCCCGTGGCGTCCGCGATCACGAGCTTGTGGCCCGGGCTCGCCACCCAACACCGCCGGCACTCCAGACCCCACGGCTTGTCCATCTTGGGGACGGCGGACAGGTTGGGCTTGCTGTGGGAGCAGCGGCTGGTGATGGTGCTGTTGTGGGCCATTTTTCCGTACACCCGGCCATCGTCGTTCACGAGCTTGAACCAGGCCGACTTGCCCTCCGCGATCTGGCCCAGGCGGGTCTTGAGCATTAGGCGCTCTAGGATGAGCTTGGCCTCGGGGTAGTCGAGGGCCCCAATGACCGCCTCGTCGACTTGGGGCAGGCCGGTCTCCGTGAATTGCCGCGGCCTCCAATCGTACTTCTCGGTCAAGGCGCGGGCGATGTGGGCCCGGGAATTGGGATTGAAGGGCACCACCCGCGTCCGCTTCAGCATCTTCTTGGGCGTGGTGTACTCGTCCGAGAAGGCGGGGAAGGCCGCGGAGAGGGCGTCGTTCAGGGCGGCCCGGCGGGCGGTTAGGGCGGTGATCAAGGCCGTCACGGCCAGCAGGTCCATCCGGAAGCCGCGGGCGACTTGGGCCTCCACGATCAGGTAGAAGGCCTGCTCGAGCTCGATCTGGGCCTCCGTGGGCGCGTTGTCCTGGATCCGTTTCCAGAGCAGGGCCAGGACCTGAACATCTTGCTGACAATACCGTAGCATTTCCGGTGTCAGGTGGGCCCAGCTACTCGGGGATTCGCCCTTGAGGTCCTTGAGGCGATAGCCCCAGGCCTTCAAGGAGTGGCGACCGACCAAGTTCTTGGGGAAGGCGCGCTTCCGGCGGATGTTGGTGGAGTCGAGGTCCTTCAGGTGCTCACGCGGCCAGATGGTCTGAGCGACTACGAGGCTGTCCCGGACCTTGCCACGCGGAGACCAGCCCGGATAGACCTTCTTGAGGGCAGGTAAGTCGAAACCTAGCAACGAATGGGCGACCAGTTCATCCGCATTCTCCATCACCTCGAGGGCCATAGCGATCGAACCATCCCGGGCGGCGAGGGCAGGTTGATCGTGATAGCACCGGACTATGGGGGCACCAAATTCCATCAGGCAGACACAATGGATCTGCGTGAGAGATTCCAGAAGTCCGTCAGACTCTGTATCGAGAAGTAGGGTCATTCTGTTTGTCGGGCCGCACGTCGCCGATGATACCATTCCCGCCACCAACGCAGATGACAGATCCTAACCGGCCTTTTCCACCGACCCGGATGACGCCATATCCCTGGTTTTGCCTGCATGCCAGCCACTCCCAGCAAAACAACGGCCCGGCCCCCTTGTCGACCTTCTCCCAGAACCTCTCAGCGAGCGTCTTCAATGGCCCTCCTCATTCTCGAAAACAGTGACCTCGGAGAATCTCCCCTCGTCCCGGCTCCACTCCAACATTCCTGCCGCGCCAGTCTCACCCGTGAAGCGATTCTTTAGCACGGTCAGTTCTGTCAGCGTATCCCCATTAGATTGGTCACGCGACAGACTTATGACGATATTGCTGGTTTGTTCAATCGTGGCCGAACCACGCATGTCTGAGAGGCGGGGCACAGCCCCCTCCTCGAATCCCTTGCCCTGCCCCGAACGCCTCTTGAGCTGAGTCACTAGGATGAGACCACAATCCGTCTCCTCGACAAGTTGGCGCAAGCGGGATGTTAGGATATCAATGGTCTTCCGCTCATCGTCCGTCTCGATGCCGGACACGGCGAGGGTCAGATGATCTAAGCCGATCCAGCGGCAACCGAGGCCCTTCACCATGAAGCGGATGCGACTCAGGAGCTTCTCGCTCTCCAGGGACCCGAAGTGGTCATACACGGAGAGCCGGTCCCGCAGGTGCTCTTCCCACACGGGCTTGAGCTGGGCCCAGTCGGGCGTGGATAGGCGCTGGTTCTCGCCCTGGATGGCGCTCAGGAACGAGAGCACGGTCTCCCGCACGGACTCCTCGAGGGCGATCCAGCCCACTCGCTCCCCACTCCGTAGCAGGTGCAGGCCGAGCTCGCGGGCCACCGTCGACTTGCCGATGCCGGTCCCGGCCATGATGGTCACGATCTCGCGACGGCGCAGGCCATGCAGCTTCGTTTGGAGGCCGGCCCAAGGGTACGGGATCGAGTCCGTGTCCATGGGGGCCGTCACCTTGGTCCAGAGGGCATCGCCCTCCAGGATGCCATCCGGATGCCAGACCTTGGCCTCCCATTGGGACTTCACGAGTTCCTCGGTCCGCCCCGCCATGAGCATCTCGTTCGCGTCCTTCAGGGGCAGGCGACCGATCCGGGCACGGCCCGGCGTGAGCACGGCGGCCGCGGCCTGGGCCGCCTTCTGGCCTTCCTCGTCCTGGTCGAACAGGAGCACGACCTCCGCGAAGCGCTCGAGCCACTCCAGATTGTGCCGGAACGCCTTCTCGGCCGATCCAGCCCCGTTGGCTAAGGACACGACCGGCCACTTGTGGTCCAGGGCCTGGCTCATGGACAGGGCGTCAATCTCGCCCTCGGTAACGATCACGCGCTTGCCGGCGTCCCGCCAGAGGTAGCGCCCGAAGAGACTCTCAGCGGCCTGGGGCGCCCCCACCCACCCGAAGCGCTTGTCCTTGCTACGCCACTTCTGGGCCACGATCGCGTCGGCCCCCGCCTGGGCGTACTGCGCAACCTGCACTAGCTCCCCATCTTTCGAGGCCCACCCGTATCGCCAGTGCTGGCAGGTCTCGGCCGTGAGGCCACGGCTGGTCACGCCAGAGAAACGGACCGGACCGAGCAGGCCGGGACGCCGGGAAGGGGTCGGCGTCGGTTCACCACTGCGGTCCGGTCCTTGACTCATCTGGCACACATAGCAGTAACTCACACCACTCGAATAGACTGCGACCCCATCCCGGGAGCCACAGTGGTCACACGCATCGTGACGCAGGAAGACACTCTCGGACATCTTCCAGTGCCACCTACCACTCGGCCCCCGTGGACAGGTCCGGGGTCTGGGGCGCGTTGCTGACTTCGGTCTCCGACTCGTCCGCCATCGTCTCCACCGGATCACTGGCCAACGTGGTCTCGTACCCATCCACGTCGTCGAAGTCCGGGTCGGCCATGCCCAGGGGAATGAATTCCTTGACCTGGACACCCAACAGTTGTAGGGTCAGGCCGCTACCGATGTTCGTGTAGAAGCCCCGGGCGATGAAGGACATGCGGATGACGGACCCCATGCCGATCTCTTGGAGGATCGGGTTGTTCTTGGAGTCGACCACGATCGGCTTCTGCACGCGGAAGACGGTCGGGCGGCCCGTGTCGTCCTTCCCGATGATCTTATACTTGAGACGGGCCTGGATCTGGAAGTCGGCCAGCGGCTGGCCCGTATCCGGATCCTCCACATTCCGGTAGGGCTTGTCCGCGCGCTTGATCTCCTTGATCGCGGACTTCTCTTTCTGGACCTCGGCCAGGTTCTCGGCGTAGGCCCGCTCGTAGAGCTCGTCCAGGATCTGAAGGGTCGGGGCCGCCGCCTCGGGCGTCAGGATGACCTTGGCGGCGAACTCGCCCGCCTCGGGCTTGAACTTGTAGTTGGGTCGAATCAGGTTGCACCATCCGGCCCGGCCGAAGGCGGTAACGAGCTGGGTGCTCTTTTTGGTCTTGGTCATGGAGTAGTCAGGAGAAGAGATAGAGTGAGTCAACGACCCCACCCGGGTCGAGGGTCCCCCGCGCCGGGGGTTCTGGTAGAGCATACCGCCCGCCCAGGTTCGCGGCCAGTTGTTCCCGGAGATTCTCGAGCAGGTCCACCGCGAAGACGGTGGCGTACTCCTCCCGGACCGTTCGCACTAGTGTCTCCATGCGGTCGGCCGTGGTCCCGAAACTGTCGTGGATAGTAGAGATTGGGCCCTCCACCCGGGCCACGACGCGCGCGAGGATGGCCGCGTCCAGGGAGTGCACGAAGTTGGGCGGGAAGGCGTTGGTGTGGCGCCGGGGGTTGAACTTGTCCCCCGCCTTCCGGCTCCGTAGCCAGCGCACGCGCTCCCCGAACTTCGTCTGTACCTGCTGGACTTGGTAGTTGGTGTAGGACTGGCGCACGGGGAAGCCGGACGGGGAGACCCAGGTCGGGGCCACCCCCGCGTCCAAGCTCGTGCTCGAAAGGGTCCGGAGCCAATCCATACAGGCCAGGGCCTTCCCCAGGAGGGCCTGGATGGCCGCCCAAATGTGGTCCGAGAGGATGATGAGGCGCCCCCAGTACGGCTCGGCCCCCCAGGGATTCTCCCGACCGGATCGGAGCTCCTCCTCGAACCAGTCCGCCACGTACTGGCGCGAGCTCCAGTCCGTGCACCCATAGGGCACGCACATGACGGAACGCTTGTCCGCGGCGCGGGGAAGGGACCCATTGGGGAACCAGGCGAGCCAGCCCCGGGCCGTCTCGCTGTCCTCCTCCTTCAGGCGGCGCGTGA